>NZ_JBFAZB010000008.1:0-218331 GCF_040681575.1 Kitasatospora sp. NPDC051702 | reverse complement strand
ACCCCGTACCCCAGCGCCGACAACCGCTCCGCCACCCGCCGACCCGTCTTACCCGTACCACCCACCACCAGCACCACACCGGCATCGACCGGAAGGTCCACAACATCCTTGGCAACCACGGTGACCACTCCCCTCGGAGACGTCGAATCAACCTGCGGACCCGGGCCCGTCCGTGCGTCCCGTGCGTCCGTCCTCGTGTCCACCAGTCAATTCCACCGCGGGCCGGCGAGCCATAGCCCCCGCACTCACGTCCATGCGCGAGCGTCTACGTCCCTTCCGCAGCCCCGAAGTCCGAGGCCACCGCCCCTCCGCCACCCACCAGAACACAGCCGACCCGCCACGAACCACCGTGTTCCACCCGCTCTCCAGCGGCCCTCTAGCGCCCGCACAACGCCCCCACACACCGCCGCGCGCGGCCGCGACCGGCGGGCCCCGGCGCCGACTCCGGGCAGCCCGGGCGGACTCGGCGCGAACCCGGTGCCGCGGCCACGCGCTCCGGCCACGAACGGTCGACGCCCCACCGCGGCAGGTGGGCCCGGCGGCGGCACCGGGCCCACGACCCTTCCTCCCGTCGAGGTAAAGCCCTTCCGGGGGCGGGCCGTCGGCGAACGCCGGCGGTCAGTGGTGGGCCAGGACGGCGAGGTCCGCGCCGAAGCCGACGGCGAGCCGCCCGTCCGGGGCGACGGCCAGCCCGCGGATCCCGGCGGGGAAGGCGTACCCGCCGATCTGCCGGCCCGTGCCGGCGTCCCACACCCGCACGGTCCCGTCGTCCCCTCCCGCCGCGACGACGGGGCGGCCGTCCAGCAGGCCCACCGCCCCCGCCCGCACGTCACCGCCGGGCACCGCGAAGGACGGGCCCGCCGGCTCGCCCGTGGCCACGTCCCACAGCCGGACCGCCTCCGTCCTGCGCCCGGTCAGCAGGACGGAGCGGCCCCCGAGCGACTCCAGGGCCATGGCCCCGGACTGCTTCGGCCGCTCCCCGACCCACCGGCTCTCCACCAGGTCCCACACCCGCCCTTCCCAGGTGACGCCGACGAAGCGCCCCTCCACCACGGCGAAGAAGGTGATGGACGGGCTGGTGTACTCGCTCGTCGACCGCCCGTGCAGCGGTTCCCGGGTGGCGAGGTCCCAGATCCGCACCGTCTCCACGGAATCGCGGGCCAGGAGGGCGGGCCGCCCGTCCACCGCGCCCACCGCCAGCAGCCCCACCGCGGTGTCCCCGGCGGCGAGCGGCTCCCCCGGCTCCCCGCCGTCCAGGTCCCAGCACCGCACCCGGGCGTCCGCACCGCCGCTGAGGACGACGGGGCGGCCGTCCACGACGGCCGTGGTGACCGCGTGCACGGGGCCCGCGTGACCGGTCGACCAGGCACCCGCCCGCTGGTCGCCGTCGAGGTCCCAGACCCGGACCGATCGGTCCTCACCGCCGGTCAGGGCGAGGTGGCGCCCCTTCGCCACCGCCGTCGCCACTCCCCGCACCGCGCCCTGGTGGCCGATCAGCGGCAGGCGCAGGTGCGTGCGGGCAGACAGGTCCCAGACCTGGACCGGCCCCCTGCCCTCGAAGGCCACCACGGCGGCGGGGCGGCTCCCGAGCGTCGTCACGGCCGCCGCCGCCACGTACGCCGGGCCGGGCTCGCCCACCGGCTCGCCCGTGGCCAGGTCCCGGACGGCGGAGTCGAAGGTGGTGGCGCTGACGGCCAGCGGGACGGCGGCCTCAGGGTCCGTCGCCAGCAGGTGCGTCCTGGCGTTGAGCTCCATGGTGACGCAGCGGCGGTACCCCCCGCCGTCGCCCTCGTCGTCCTCGTCGTCCGCGTGGTCCTCCCGGTCACCCTCGGGCGCCTCGACGTGGTCGCCGCCGGCGCTCAACTCCCGCCCGGACAGCAGGTCCCACCGCCGGACGACCCCCTCGTCGTGACCGGTGACGGCGACGGGGCGGCCCTCCAGCACCGCCAGGGCCAGCGCGTGCACGCTTCCGGTCCGCACGGTCAGGAGCGCACCGCCGCCGGTGCGGTCGGCCAGGTCCCACACCCGCAGCATTCGGTCGGTGCCGCCGCTCACCACGACCGGCCGGCCGTCGACCAGTCCGGTGGCGAGCGCGTTCACCCACGAGTCGTCCGCGCCCCGGTGGGTGGCGACCAGTTCGCCCCCGGCGAGGTCCCAGACCAGGACCGTCCCCCGGGAGTGGCCGGTGACCGCCACGGGGCGGCCGTCCACCACCGCCGTGGCCAGCGCGCGGACCGCGCCCATGGAGCCGGTCGTGACCGCCCCGGCCTTCCCGCCGGTCACCACGTCCCACCAGGCCAGCGTGCCGTCCTCGCAGCCGACGACGGCGAGGGCTCGATCCGCCGCGACCACGCCCGCCACCGCGACCACCCCGGCCGGCGCGGGCACCGCGTACCGCAACCGGGAGTCCAGATCGGTACCGGTCGCCCACCGCACGCCCCAGGCCTCGCCGGGCCCGCCGGGCTCCCCGCCGGCCGTCACCGCGGCCAGGCTCCTCGCCAACTCCCGTCGTCCGTACCGGGCGGCGTCCAGCGCCAGCAGCTGCCGCCGCACCCGCGCCCCGGACTCCCGGTGCACGTGCCCAGACGCCCGGTACACGGCGGCGGCCGCCAGCTCCTCCGGCCCGACGGCCCCGTCCAGCGCCGCCACCACCTGCTCCGGATCGCCGTTCACCAACCACCCCGGATCGGCCAACCGCCCACCCGTAGCCCCGCCTTCACGGCCCGCGCCGTCCCCCGGAAAGTCATCGGTCATGCCCCGCACCCTACGGCCCGGCCCCGGGCCGCGCCCTGGCCGCACCCGGCCGCACCCGGGCCGCCCGAGGGAGGTAAAAGCAAAAGATTTGCTTTAAGAGCCCAGCGGACCCTACAGTCCACTAACGCAAACATTTCGCTTTTGTGGCGAGAGGGCTCCGCTGCTCCCGCCTCGACCGAAAGGAACGACCCGCCATGTCCACCGCCGGACTCACACCGCCGGAGGCGGCCCGCTGGGCCGCCCTCGCCGGTCTCCCGCTCGCCGCCGACCGGCACACCGCCGTCGCGACCACCGCGAACCACATCCGGTCCGTCGTCGCCGTCCTGCGCGAGCTGGACTTCGAGGACACCCCGCCCGCCGCCGCCTACCGCGCGGAAGGAGGAGGCCGCCGTGCAGCCGTATGAGCTCTCCCTCACCGCCGCCTCGGACGCGATCCGCTCCCGGCGGCTGTCCCCCGTCGAGCTGGTGGAATCGGTCCTCGCCCGCGTCGACCAGGTCGAGCCGCAGCTCGGCGCCTACGTCGCCGTCACCGCGGACCGGGCGCGCCGGGCCGCCCGCGCGGCCGAGCACGAGGTGGCGCACGGCCGGTACCGGGGGCCGCTGCACGGCGTCCCGATGGGGCTCAAGGACCTGATCGACATCGCGGGAACGCCCACCACCGCCAGCTCCCGGGTCCGTGCCGGCCACCGTGCCCGGGCCGACAGCACGGTCGCCGCCCGGCTGGCGGACGCCGGCGCGGTCCTGGTCGGCAAGACGCACACCCACGAGTTCGCGTACGGCCTCACCACCCCGCAGACCCGCAACGCCCGGGCCCACGACCGGATCGCCGGCGGTTCGAGCGGCGGGTCCGCGGTGGCCGTCGCCTCGGGAACCGCGACCTTCGCCCTGGGCACCGACACCGGCGGGTCGATCCGGGTGCCCGCCGCGCTCAACGGGGTCGTCGGCCTCAAGCCGACCTACGGGCTGGTGCCCCGACACGGCGTCACGTCGCTGTCCTGGTCGTTGGACCACGTCGGCCCGATCACCCGCACCGTCGAGGACGCCGCCACCGTCCTGACCGCCCTCGCCGGGCACGACCCGCGCGACCCGGCCTCGCTGGACGTGCCCGCCGCGGACTACCGGCCGGCGGACGACCCGGACCTGACGGGCCTGCGCATCGGCCTGCCCCGGACCCACTACTTCGACCACGTCGACCCGGAGGTGGAGAGCGCCGTCCGGCACGCCGTCGGGCACCTGGAGGCCCTCGGCGCGCGGCTGGTCGAGGTCGACGTCCCGATGACCCGCTACCTCCAGGCGACCCAGTGGGGCCTGATGGTGCCCGAGGCCACCGCCTACCACGAACGCACCCTGCGCACGGTGCCCGAGCTCTACCAGGCCGACGTCCGCGTCCTCCTGGAGGCCGGCGAGCTGCTGACCGCCGGGGACTACCTGCGGGCCCAGCGCTCCCGGACCCTGATGCGGCAGGAGTGGGCCCGCCTGTGGGAGACGGTGGACGTGATCGCCGCCCCGGCCGTCCCGCTGACCGCGGTGCGGGCGGGTGAGGAGACGGTCACCTGGCCGGACGGCACCACCGAAGGCGTCTCCGACGCCCTGGTGCGCCTCTCGGCACCCGCCAACATCACCGGGGTACCGGCCCTGACCGTCCCGGCCGGCCAGGACGCGGCGGACCTGCCGATCGGCCTGCAACTCCTCGGCCGCCCCCTCGGGGAGCACACCCTCCTGCGCGTCGGCCACGCCTTCGAGCGCACCCGCCCCACCCCCGCCCCGACACCGGCGGCCTGAACGCGCGGCGGCGTCGGCCGCTCCGGCGCCGACCGGCCGCGGGGCGGCTTCCGGTGGGAGCCGGATAGCCCACGAAGGACTCCGGTGGCAAGGGCGGACCCTACAACCGCGGCGGGGATCCTCCGTCGTGCTCTGGCACGGGCGGCGGTCGGCGGGGCGAAATACGATCACCGACGACGCACACCCCGGGCACGGTCACGGGGTCGCCGGCCGCGCCCCGCGTGCGGCCCACGGCGCCCCGTCATGCGCCCGGACGTCGCCCGTCCCGGGCGAGCAGGTCGGCCACCGGCGCCCCGCCGGCGGCCCGGCGGGCCTGTTCGATCGGCACGGCCGCACCCCACTGGAGAGGGCACCACCGCGTGAGCATGCAGCAGATCACCCCGAAGCAGCGGGGCTACCTGATCGTCAACTCCCACCCCACCGGCAGCGCGGCCGGTGTCGAGGAGCTCTGGGGGTCCATCGCCCCGGCCGCTCCCGCCGGGCGGGCACCGGTCGTCCTGGTGCTCGGTTCGAGCGCCGGGTACGGGCTGGCCATCCTGGTGGCGGGGCTGCGGCGTCTCGGCGTCCGCGGTGTCGGTGTCGGCTTCGAGGCGGCCGCCAACGAGCGGCGCACCGCGACCGCCGGCTGGTACCGCACCGCCGCGACCGCCGGGCTGGTCGAGCAGGCCGGCGGCGACTTCACCTTCGTCAACGCCGACGCCTACGCGGACGCCACCCGGGCGGAGGTGCTCGGGGTGCTGGCCGAGCACTACGGCCCGGTCGACTACCTCGTCTACTCGCTCGCCTCGCCGCGGCGCACGGACCCGGCGACCGGTGAGGTCCACCACTCGGTGATCAAGCCCGTCGGCGCGGCCTACACCTCCCCCTCGCTGCTCTTCCCGGACGGCCTCCCCGAGGTCGGAGCGGTCGACCTCGCCCCGGCCGACGAGGCGGAGCGCGCCGCGACGGTGAAGGTGATGGGAGGTGAGGACTGGCGGCTCTGGGTGCAGGCCCTCGCCGACGCGGACCTCCTGGCCGAGGGCTTCACCACCGCCGCGCTGTCCTACGTCGGCTCGGAGATCACCGCGCCGGTGTACCGGCAGGGCACCATCGGCGCCGCCAAGGAGCACCTGGAGGACACCGCCGGGCGGCTGCAGCGCGAGGTGCTGGGCGACCGGGGCCGGGCGTTCACCGTCGTCGCCGGGGCGGCCGTCACCCAGGCGTCCACCGCCATCCCGTCCATCGCCCTCTACACCTCCCTGCTGCGCAGCGTGCTCGGTGCGGACGGCTGGCGGACGACCGCCGACCAGGCCGTGGACCTGTGGGAGCAGCTGAGCGGGGCGAAGGCGCCGGTGCTGGACGAGCGGGGCCGGATCCGGCTGGACGGCTGGGAGCTCGACGCCGACGTGCAGGACGGGGTGCGGAAGCTGTGGGCCGACCCCGCGGCGGCGCTGGCCGCCGATCCGGACGCCCCGGCCTGGTTCTACAACCAGTTCCGGCAGCTGTACGGCTGGGACGTGCCCGGCGTCGACTACTCCGTCGAGGCGGAGGCGGTCGTCCCCTGGCCCGCCCGGCGGCGTTAGGACCTCGGCCGGGGTGGGCCGACATCAGCACCCGCCCAGGCCCACCCACACCCGCCCAGGCCCACCCGAGCCCGCCCAGGCCCGCCCAGGCCCGCCGCGGCCGGACGAGCCCCGGGTCACAGCCTCGCGGCCCCGGGTCACAGCCTCGCGTGGGCGCCGATGTCGGCGCGGAAGGCCTCGACCATCGCGGCGGTGACCGTCGGGCGGCTGGCGCCGATGGCGGCGAGGTGGTCGGCGGTGGTCGCCCCCGGGACGGCGTCGTCCCGTTCGAAGGCGGTCTGTGCCGCCATGCGCGCGGCGTGCTCGATGTCGGCGGGTGAGAAGCGGTCGCTCGCGGCGACGAGCGCGGGGACGTCCACGTCGGCGCGGTCGGTGTCGAGCGCGTAGCGCGACCAGATGGCGGCGCGGGCGTCCGGGTCGGGCGGGCCGATCGGGATGACGTAGTCGAAGCGGCCGGTGCGCAGGAAGGCCGGGTCGAGCGAGCGTACGGAGTTGGTGGCGCAGACCAGCAGGCGGCCGTCGCGTTCGCGGAAGCCCGGGATGAGCTTGAGCAGTTCGTTGGTCACCCCGTGCATCGCGCCGGCCTGCCCGGCCTCGCCGCGGACGGGGGCGATCTCCTCGACCTCGTCGATGAAGACCAGTACCCGTTCCAGCTCGCCGATGCACGCGAACGCGCTGCGCAGGGCGGCGGCGAGGTTGCCCTCGTCGGCGAGGCGGGAGGGCAGCAGTTCGACGAACGGCCAGCCCAGGCGGGAGGCGATGGCCCGGGCGAAGGTGGTCTTGCCGGTGCCGGGCGGGCCGAAGAGGGTGATCGCGCGCGGGGGCCGGACGCCGTGGCGGGCCGCGCGCTCGGGTTCGGCGAGGGGGAGCACGATCCGGCGTTCGATGAGCTCCTTCTCGGCGGTCATCCCGGCGACGCGCTCCCACAGGTCTCCGCCCAGGAGCCGACCGCCGAGTTCGTCGAGGGTGCCGGCCGCGGGGCCGGCGGCGGGTTCGGTCTTCTCGAAGTAGGCGGCGGCGGGCCGTCGTTGGTAGCCGGCGTTGTGCAGTCCTTCGCCGAGCAGTTCGTCCTCGGGCAGCACGTAGGCGATGCGCCGGACGCGGGCCTCGACCAGCCGTCGCTCCAGTTCGCGCAGGAGTGCGCTGGCCAGGCCCCGGCCGCGCCAGGGCGGGGCGATCGCCACGCGCATCACCCAGGCCCGCTCGCCCGTCCCGGCCAGCTGGGCGAGGGCGGCCCCGATCGGCGTGCCGTCGTGGACGGCGACGACGGCGGGCTGGCGCGCGGTGAGCGCGGTGATGCACTCGGCGAGCGAGAAGACGGATTCCTGCCCGAGGGCGGCGGTGCTGTCGATCAGGTGGACGACGGCGGCCAGGTCGTCCTCGCGGTAGTCGTGGATCAGCCAGTTCACGTGCGGCGCTCCCTGCGGCGTCCGGTGGTGCGGGTTGCGGCGAAGGTAGGCGGGCCCGGGCGGGCCCGTCGTGCGCCGCCCGGGACAACACGGTGTGGACGAACCGTACGGGGAGGCGTCTTGCGTTCGGGTGCGGTGGACCCCGTTCGCCGCACCCGGGCGGACTGCGGGCGACGCTCCCGTCAGCTCGCCTTCGGCCCGTCCTGGAACACCGCCTTGACGAGCTTGTCCATCACCTTCGGGAACACCTCCGCCGGGTTCAGCTCGGCGTCCCCGGTCGTCACCCCGGCGGTCAGCGTCCTGCTGCCGTCGGGGTTGCTGTACATCAGCGCGCCGTACCCGCCCGGGGCGCCGCCGTTGTGGTGGTAGACGGTGCCGCCGGTGTCCGGGCCCAGGTCCTGGACGAACAGCCCGAGGCCGTAGCCGAGCGGCCCGTGCGGCGTGCGCATCTCGGCCAGCAGCGGCGCCGGCAGCAGCGTGCCGCCGTTCAGCGCGGAGATGAAGGTCTGGAGGTCCCGGGTGGTCGAGTACATGCCGCCGGCGCCGAACAGGAGGGAGAGGTTCTGGCGGGAGACGTCGGCGACCTTCCACTCCTCGCCGTCCTGGTAACGGTAGTAGCCGTGGGCGTGCGGCTCCGGGAGGTCCGTGACGTCGCCCGACAGCACGGTGTCCCGCAGTCCGAGCGGCCCGAGGATCCGCCGCTGCATCTCCTCGCCGTAGGGGCGGCCCGCGAGCCGCTCGATCAGCAGCGCGGCCAGCGTGTAGTTGGTGTTGGAGTAGCTGAAGCCCGCCCCCGGCTCGAACCGCGCAGGCTTGGAGAGGGCGAGCGCTATCAGCTCCTGCGGCCGGTAGCTGCGCAACCGGGTGTCCACCCACTCCTTGCCGGTGGCGGGGACGCCCAGCACGATCGTGCCGTCCTCGTAGTACTCGCCGGTGTAGTTGAACAGCCCGCTGGTGTGCTGCAGCAGCATCCGGACCGTGATCCGCCCGTCCAGCCCGAACTCGGACAGGTGGTCGGCCACCGGGTCGTCCAGGCCGATCCTCCCCTCGGCCACCAGCTGCAGCACCGCGGTCGCGGTGAAGGTCTTGACGACGCTGCCCGTCCAGAACCGGCCGTCCGTCGGCGGTTCGGCACTCTCGCCGAGCTCGCGCACCCCGGCGCTGCCGACCCACTCGCCGCGCTCGTCGTGCACCCTCAGCTGCACCCCGGCGAAGCCGGCGTCGACCGCTTCCTGGATCGCCTGCTGCAGTTCGGGGCGGGGGTCGATCGTCTGCATGATGCTTCTCCCGTGCTTTGCGCTTCGTGTTTCTGACAACGGAAAAGCTACGTTGCTTTCCAGATGCCAACAACCCACTCGTTGCGCAAAACTGACATACACGCAGGTCATGGCCGTGAAATCGTTGCAGAGGCTCTAAATCTAACGCAACGACAGCTGGCGATTCATTGCAATGGATGAAGACTGAACGCTCTGCGTGGAGCGGGCCCTCCCACTCCGGGGCCGAACAGCCCTCCGGCTCCCGGCGCGAGCGCCGGGAGCCGGAGGGCTGTTGCCGCGGTGCCGCCGCTACCGCGACCTCCTCCTGAACACCACGAGTCCGAGGCCGAGAGCCGCGGTGACCAGCGCGATGACGGCCAGCCGGGTGCCGTCGGTGGTCGTCCCCGTCCCGGGCAGCGGTCCCGGGTGCGGGGACGTGCTGGGGTGCGCCGGGTGTGAACCGGAGTGGGAGTGCGTCGGAGTCGGGTGGGGCGAGGGGCTGGGCGACGGGCTCGGCGAGGGGCTCGGCGAGTGCGAGTGCGTCGGCGACGGGCTCGGCGAATGTGAGTGCGTCGGCGACGGCGAAGAGCTCGGCGACGGCGACGGGCTCGGCGACGGCGGGTTCACGGGGAACTCGTTGGTGAAGGTCACCGCCCCCTGGTCACCCACCTGGACCGTTCCCGCGGGTGTCCCCGGGTCGGTGTCCTCGACGGTGACGACGGCGTTCGCCGGCGGGTCGACCTCGGTCACCGTGCACCGCGCCCCGGCGGGCACCCCGATGGTGCGGTGTCCGTCCGCGTCGAGGGTGAACCGGGCGTCCTCCGGCGGCAGGGTGACGGGCAGTTCCCGGCCGTCGGCGTCGAGGAGCACGCAGGTGACCGCGAAGGCGTACGGGCCGGAGCCGGTGCCCTTCACCTTCTTGTCGACGGTCAACCGGGCCCGGCGGAAGGTGTTGACGGCGGTGACGGCGACGGTCCGGCCGGTGCCGATGACGACCGCCGTGTCCGGCGAGTGGTGGTCGACGGCGTGCGTCGTGGCTCCGCCGGTGCGGCTCTCGGTGGCCCAGCAGCGGGCCCCGGCCGGCAACGGGTACCCGAGGTCGTCGATCTCGCGCTCGCCCGCGCCGTCGAGCGTGTACGGGCGCCGGTCCACGAGGGTGCGGACGGAGCCGTTCCCGGAGGCGACGGTGCAGGTCAGGAGCAGGGTGAAGCTGCGGTCCCGGGCGAACTCGGCCGCGTCGCCGGTGACCTGCTTGACCAGCTTGAGGCCGCCGGTGGTGAAGGTGTTGGTCGCGGTGACGGTGATGTCGGGGTTCGCGGTGGTGACGACCGCCGCGTCGGCGAAGCCGCCGTGGTCGACCGCGGCGTCGGTCGCACCCGCCTTGTCCGGCTCCTCCGCCCAACAGCGCGCCCCGATGGGCAGGTCCGGGATGCGGATGCTCCCGCCCGCCTTGAGGTCGTAGCGCTTGCGGACGACGAAGGCGACGGCCGGTGCGCCGTCGGTCCCCTCCGCCTCGCGGACGCAGGTGACGCGGAGGCTGAAGACGGCGTCCCGCACGTACGGGGCGTCGGCAGGGGCGCCGGTGACCTCCTTGGTGACGGTCAGGGTGCCGAGCGAGAAGGTGTTGGTGACGTCGACGACCACGGTGTCGACCGGGCCGCCGCCGGGCCGGACGGTCACCGGGCCGACCGGGGGCGGAGTGCTGTCGGCACCCGCGGTGTCGGTCTCGGTGACGGTGCACTCGGCGCCGGCGGGCAGGTCGTCGACGGTCCCGGTGAGGCCGGGGGCCTTGAGGGCCAGGCCGCGGACGACCGCGTCCGGCTTCCCGTCGAAGGAGCAGGCGATGCGGAAGCGGAACGTGCGGTCGGCGTACCGGGTGCCGGGGCCGTCCAGCTTCTTGGTGACGCGCAGGGATCCGGTCGGGAAGTCGTTGGTGACGGTGAGGCCGGCGGCCTTGCCGGGGACGGAGTCGACGACGGCGGTGCCGGTGCCGCCGCCCGCGGAGTCGGTGGCGCTGACGGTGACGGTGGTGGCGCCGCCGGCGGCGGGTTCGGTGGCGGTGCAGCGCGCTCCGCCGGGGACGTGGTCGAGGGACTGGAGGCCCTCGCCCGCGAAGACCAGGTCCTTGGGGAAGCCCGTCAGGGGCTGTCCGGCGAGGGTGCAGTCGACCCGGACGGTGAAGGGGCCCTTGCCGACGTCCTTGGCGGCCGCACCGGTGACGGCCTTGCGGATCCGCAGGCTCGCGGTGCGGTACTCGTTGCTGATGACCAGGTGCTGCCCCTCCTGGTCGGGGGTGGCCGGGGTGATCACCACCTGCTGGGCGTTGGCCTCGCCGAGGCTGGGGCTGGTGGCTCCGGCGGGGTCGGTCTCCCAGACCCGGCAGGTCGCTCCGGCGGGCACGCCGACCAGCGCCATGGGCGTGTACGGGGTGATGTCCCAGGTGCCTTCGCGGACGGTCCGGGCCGGGCCGCCCTCGGGGGTGACGGTGCACCGGTAGGCGAGGGTGTAGGGGCCGGGCGGCAGGCCCTCGGGCAGGCCGGTGACGGCCTTGTCGACGCGCAGGTTGCCGAAGCGCATGCCGATGCCGACCTTGGGCGGCTCCGTGGTGGGGAGGTCCTCGGGGGCGCCGTCGCGCACGACGGTCTCGGAGTGCGCGAAGGAGTTCCAGGCGATCGACGGGTCGTGCGGCTGGGTGAGGTCGACCGGCGCGGACATCGGCAGGCTGATGAACACCTCCGCGCCGGGCTTGAGCAGCGGGTCGAAGCCGATGCCCAGCTCGATCCCGGTGGCGTCGGGGGTGAACGCGTCCTGCCAGTTGCCGGGCTCGCACGCACGGCCGGGCGTCCGGACGGTGGCGCCGCAGGGGCTGGTCACGGTGGAGTACCGGGTGGTGAGGGCGCCGGGGCCGGTGAGGACGGGGGCGCCGGCGAGGGCCGGGCGGGGCTGCCACTCGGTGCCGCGCTGCTGGTCGCCGAGGAGGACCCCGGTGTCGCCCTGGTGCGGGAGGACGTCGAGCAGCCTGATCCGTTCGGCCGGCTCGGTCCCGGTGTTGACCGCGTGGATCAGGTATTCGTACTTCTGGCCGGGCAGCACGAGCGCGGTGCAGGGGTACTGGGTGTAGGTCCGACCGCCCTGCCGGAGGACGGGGCAGCCGGGTGAGTCGGTGGCCGCGTAGCTGCGGGTGGCCGCGTTGTAGAAGCCGAGGCCGGGATCGCCGGTGACCCACTTGGCGGCTTCGAACGCGGTGCCGGCCAGGGTGCTGATCTCGGCGCGGGACGTGCAGTAGGTGCCCGGCCCGAAGTCGGCGGTGTCGTCGACCGCCTTGCCGTCGCGGTCGGAGTCGTGTCGGCAGTCGAGGTCGGGCCGGGCTCTGGAGCCGGCCCCGGCGGTGTTCTGGACGACGGTGTCGCCCGGGACGCCGGGGGCGAGCCGAACCTGGAAGGTGATCCTGATCTCGGCGCCGGGGAGCAGCGTGAATCCGCTGAAGTCCCAGACGGCCTTGGTGATGCGGCCGGTGGCGTCGCGCTGCGGCTGGTAGGCGGGTGCGGGGGGCGGGTTGGTGCCCGGTCCGCTCGCGGTGATCCGGAAGGGCAGTCCACCGGCGCCGGCGTAGGTCTCGTCGAAGCGCAGCAGCGCGGGGACGGGGTCGGCGACGACCGGGTCGGGCAGCGGGCCGGTGCCGGTGTTGCGGACGGTGATGGTGAAGGGCGCGCTCTCGCCGGGGCCGATCCGGCTGTCGGGGGTCTTGGTGACGGCGATCCTGGCCGTGCCCTCCTCGAGGGTGAGGGTGGCGGTGCTGTCGCCGAAGGGGAAGAGGGTGCCGGGCTGCTGGAGGCTGCTCTCGCCGGCGGCGCGGGCCGTGTCCCGGAGGGTCCCGGGCACCTGGGTGGCCGGGTCGGAGCGCAGGGTCGCGCGGGCGGCGACCTTGAGGCAGACGGTGGCCTGCGGGCAGGGGCCGTCGGGGTGGTAGCCGGCGCCGGGGGTGAGCACGTGGCCGCCGCCGGATCCGGTGAAGGTGAAGCGCAGGCCCCTGACGTCGCCGGCGTCGACGCCGGCGGGCAGGGCGGGTGTGGTGTCGCCGGTCGGGGTGCCGGTGGTCCAGCCGGCGGCGGGTGTGTCGCAGGCGGCGGTGCAGGCGTCCACCCGGACGCGGTCCGCGCCGGGCGGGAAGCTCACTCCGGCGATCCGCAGGAGGTCGACGGCGTCGAAGAAGTCCGCGTCGGTGTCGGTGACGACGAGCTGCCGGAGGTTGGTGTTGCCGGTGTTCTCGGCGCGGATCCTGAGGTCGACCTCCGGCCGGGGGACGCCGGGCAGGGTGCGGGCGACGGTGGAGGGGGCGAGGCTCTTCTGGACGGATCCGCCGGTGCGGGCGGGGGCGGTGGTGGTGTCCTCGTGGGTGCAGGCGGGGCCGCCGACCGGGTTGCCGCCGCTGGTGATCTGCATGCAGTTGCGGAAGCTCCGGCCGTCCGGCACGCCGTCGCGGCGTACGACGGTCACGGTGACGATCAGTCGGCCGTGCGGGGCCAGGTCACCGTCCACACGGGCGCGGACGCCCCGGGCGCGGTCCAGCAGGGCCCGGTCGGCGGCGTCGTACGGGACCCACCCGCGGGCGGTGGGGTCGTACACCTCCAGCTGGACGGGCAGTCCGTAGGGGTAGCGGTAGGAGACGGTCAGGTCGGTGAGCCCGGCGGCGTCGAAGACGGTGCCGCTCGCGGTGGGGTCGGCCGGGTCGGTGATCGCCGGCCGGGCCATCGGGCCGTTGCCCTCGTTCGCCAGGTCGAGGGTGAAGGTCACCGGCTGGCCGGGCGGCAGGTCGTTCTGGCTGGCCGTCTTGGACTGGCGGACGTCCGTCCTCGGGTCCTCGACCGGCAGGGACCGGCAGGCGGTGGAGGTCCCTTCCCCGGCCCCGTTCACGGGGTTGCCCGCGGTGGCGTCCACGCAGTTGCGCACGCCGTCCCTGGTGTCGTCGGCGGTGACCCGGTCGTTCAGCGTGCCGTGCAGGGCCAGGCCGGCGGCCGCGTTCGGCGCGATGGTGCCCAGGCCGGTGGCGTCGGTGCCGGTGAAGGTGGCCGACACCCGGCTCGGGGGGCTGCCGGGCGGGCACCCGGTGGCGGGGAGGTCCTGGGTGGTCGGCGGCTGGGCGAGGCTGACGGCGGCGGGCGTGCTGCCGTCCCGGCAGGTCACCCGCACCGTGGCGGCGCTCGCGCCGGCGGGGAAGGTCACCCGCAGCCTGCCGACGTCCACCTTGTCGAACGCGCTCGGGGTGTGCGTCGAGGGCTCGGTGACGGTGATGGAGGCGACCGGGAAGGAGGCGGTGTTGCGGCCGGTGGCGAGCACGGTGACGGGGGCCCGGGTGCCCAGGACGGCGCTGCCGTCGGCGGTGAAGTCACCGTCGGTGTCGGAGAAGAACTCCTTGCCCGCCTCGACGGTGGCGATGTTGGGCAGGATGTCGTAGTCGGCGCAGGCCTGTTCACCCGTCACCTTCCCGGCGACCGGGTCCTCGGCCGTGGTGGCGGCGCAGTTGCGGACGCTCTGGCGGGTGGTGGGCGCGAGCGGCTGACCGGTCGAGCGGACGGTGTCCCGCAGCTTCAGGTGCAGCGGCACCTCCCCGCCCTCCCGGTCGTACGGGAGCGGTGTGCCGCCGGAGCCGGTGAACTCCAGCCGCACCCCGGTCACCGAGCCGGCCGGGGCCTGACCCGGCAGCTGGAGGTCGGGGCCCGCGGTGGGCGGCCCGGCCAGGTACTCGTCCGCCGCGCACGGCGAGCCGACGGGCTTGGTGCACACCAGGACCCGCACCCGGTCGGCACCGGCCGGGAACCGGGTCACCGGCCCGACGCCGGTGAGGTCGAAGTGGTCGAACGTGGCCGGGGTGTCGTCCTCGACGGTGAGCCGGGACACCGCCGCCGAGGTGGACGATCCGTTGCGCACCCCGAGCGTGACGGTGCTGTCGGCGCGCGACTGCGCCACGGCGGACCCGTCGGCCCACTTCTTGCTCGTGACCGGCCGCACGACCCGCGGGATCCGCACCGTGACGTCGGCGCCGTCCTCGGCCGGGGAGGCGTTGTCGGCCTTGATCGTCGCCGTGTTCCGGACGGTCGCGCCGTCCTGCAGGGTGGTCTCCTTCGGCACCCGCATCCCGATCGGGAGGTTGCGGCTGGCGCCGGCGGGCAGCCCGGTGCTGCCGGCCGGCGCCGGCGGGCTCGGCAGCGGTTCGGCGAAGGTGATGGTCAGCTTCCGCGTCGAGGCGTCGTAGACGACCGTGCGGGTGTCGGTGGTCCTCGGCAGCGAGGTGATGTCGAACTCCGCCGGCAGGACGTCCTCGATCACCGGGTTGACGCAGGAGGTGGTGAGCGAGGAGCAGCTCGCCGTGAGCTCGTAGGAGAACACCCCGCCGGCCTCCACCGGCATCGTCGCGCCCGTCACCCGCTTCTGGATCCCGACCACCGCGTCACCCGCGGCCCGCGCGGCGCCCGCCCTCTCCCCGCCCGACGGCCGCCCGCTCGGCGGGGGCCCGGCGGACGCCCCACCCGCCAGGGTGACGGCGAGGAGCCCGCCGATCGCTGATGGAACGACCACTGGCCAGAGCCTGGCGAAAGCCGGTCGAACGAACATGGGACCCCTCATCGGCGGTGGCACGACTCACACGGACGGGGCACATGATGTAACGGTCCAGTGACATGATGTGACTAATGCACGCGTGTCGCGCCCTTGATCAACCGATCAGCCGCCCACCCTCAGCCATCCGGCACCCCGCCCGCGACGCCCGCCACTCCCCTGAGCCACCCCCGGTGGCACCGCCCCCGAGAACCACCCGAGACACCCTCACCGCGGGAAGGCCCTGCCCGCCCCTCCCCCGTCCCGTCTCATCCCGCGCGTTCCGGACCAGCATCCGGGGCGGACAGCACGTCGAGCGCGTGGCCGATCGCCTCGCGCAGGGCGTCGTGTTCGGGGCCGAGCGCGCTCGCCGGGTCGCGCCAGTTCTCCGCGGGGTACCGCCACACCGGGTGGCGCACGAGGTCCGGGCTCTCCCATTCGAACCGGGGCCACACATGCGCGTGCAGGAAGCCGTCGGTGTTGCCGAGGATCTCCAGGTTCACGCGCCGGAACTCCGGGTCCAGCCGCCGGCAGGCCCGCTCCACGGCCTCACCCAGCCGGTCCATGTCCGCGAGGAAGGCCAGCCTCTTGCTCCGCGGCAGTTCGGACAGGCGCTGCACGTCGGGCTCGTCCACCAGGAGAACCGAATACCCCGGCAGGAACTGCACGTCACCGATCACCGCGAACCCGGCGTCGAGCCGCCGCAGCACGGTGGGGTTCGTGCCGTTCAGCGCACTGCCGATCCTGTCGTCCCGCCAACTCTCGACCATGACGGAAGACCCTATCCGCGCGTGGCCGGAGAGGACCCGGCCGGTCGGCTCGCGATGCTCGCCGCCGCCGTACGGGTCGAGTGCTGAACGCCGAGTGCCGAGCAGAAGTGGCGTGCAGCGCCGACCGGGGCGGCGGCCCGGGCGTCGTTCCCACCGAAGGGCTCCGTTTCGGTCCGGCCCGTCAGCCTGCCGCCACCGATGCCGCAGGAGCGGCCCGGACGGGCGTGGTGCGCAGGTTGACGAGGCGCAGCCCGCCCGGCTGGCGGGCGGGGGGGGCGGCGCGAGGGCGCCGGACGGCGTGAGGGCGGCGGACGGCCGGGGGATCGCCGTCGTCGGCCAGGACGTCCTGCGGCGCGACGTGCTGCGGGAGCGCGACGTCGCGGGTGGGGCGAACGTCGGCCTGATCGACCTGGTCGCCCGTCACGCCCTCGACCACGGCTTCCACGTCGTCGTCGAGGGCATCCTCGCCGCCGACCGCTACGGCCCCATGCTGGCCCGGCTCGTCGCCCCCCGGCGCTGGGGGGCTTGCGCCTGGGGCGCGCGGAGCTCGGGCAGATCGCGCGGAGCCCGTGGTGGTGCCGGCACCGGTGATCTCGGAGAACCGCGTGCGTTCGGTGTCAGAGTTTGAACATCGTGGCGTAGGGCTGGGCAATGCGTTCCTGCCGCGATCCGAAGTCGACGAGCACCGCGATGGCGCTGTCGCCTTCGACACCGATCGCCCGGCCGAGGCCGTACGTGTCGTGGGTGACGCGGTCACCGACGGCGAAGTGCTTGCGCGGTGCTTCAATCGGGGCTTTGAAGGGGCTGGCGGGCAGGACACGGCGGACTGCTGGAGATTTCTTCATCCCCCGCAGTATGCGCCGAAAATCGCGGGAGCGCGCCTTCTTCGCGCACTCGATTCCGGAGTGCCTCCGGCCGGCCGGTGGGCGTGGCACGTCGCTTTCGCGGGCCCGCCGCGCCGGGGGAAGGATCGTCGCCTACGCGGCTCGCCCTCCCCGGGGAGCGACCGACCGGTGCCCGAAGGTGGCGGATGATATTCCCAACTAGGTTGCCAGGTAGTCACTTTGAAAGCACTACTACCTAGTGACCAGCGCCTCCCGGCAAGGGCGGCCGCAGAACCGGGGTCGGAACATCCACCCACGGCGGGCCCGGGCCTGCTAGAGTCGTTGTAGTTGCAGTAGTGGTTCCCATGAACTTTGTGTGCGCCTGCTGATGTATTCGCAGGCGCATTTTTGTGTCCCGGCTCTTCCCCGGGTGGGTGCTCATCGCGGCGACTCGGAGCGCGCACTGTGCGCGCTCCGGACAGCCCCTCTAAGGAGATTTCTTTATGGCTAATGGCACTGTGAAGTGGTTCAACGCGGAAAAGGGCTTCGGCTTCATCGAGCAGGAGGGCGGCGGCGCCGACGTCTTCGCCCACTACTCGAACATCAACGCCAACGGCTTCCGTGAGCTGCTCGAGGGCCAGAAGGTCGAGTTCGACGTCACGCAGGGCCAGAAGGGCCCGCAGGCCGAGAACATTCGCCCGCTGTAGTACTTCTGCCACGGCACCCGCCTGGTAGCGAGGGGCCCGCACCGCGTACACGATGCCCGGTGCGGGCCCCTCGGCATTGCTCCGCCCTGCACGTCCCCGGCCTTTCAGGCCCCTTGGCTCCGCCACCGGCGGCCATCCCCACGCGAGACGAGCAGCGCCGCGTCCGGACCGCCGCCCCTGCCGTGACATCCCACGGTTCGAGGATCTCCGTTCCCGCCCCGGCGGTGAGCGCCGACCCGAAGTGACGTGCCGAACGGGTTTCACCGTCCACGCCCCGCGCTCCACACTCTTCGGCCCGTTCCTCGCGACCTCCTGCCGGCGCCCCGCGCCGCGGATCCGCCTCGCGACGTGCCACCCCCAGGAGGTTTCCCGTGAACCGCTCCCACCGCTCCCAGTACCAGAACGCCGACTTCCGTTCCTCGGCCTCCTCCCGATCCGCCGGCGCCGCCTACGGCTCCCGCTCCCGCGGCGGCTCCTTCTACGGGGACCGGCCGTCCGGTGGCGGCCGGAGCAGTCGTCAGGGCGGCGCCCCCCAGGGCGAGTTCTCGATGCCGGTGAGCACCACCCCGGCGTTGCCCGCAGTCGAATCGTTCGACGAGCTGGACATGCCCGAGGCCCTGCAGTCGGTACTGATCCGCCAGGGCGTCACCACGCCGTTCCCGATCCAGGCCGCGACACTGCCGAACTCGCTGGCCGGACGTGACGTCCTCGGACGCGGACGAACTGGATCCGGCAAGACCATCGCGTTCGGTCTCGCGGTCCTGGCCCGCGTCGCCGGCCATCGCGCCGAGCCTCGCCGCCCGCTGGCCCTGGTGCTGGTCCCCACCCGCGAGCTCGCGCAGCAGGTGACCGACGCCCTCACTCCGTTCGCGCACGCCGTGCGGTTGCGGATGGCGGCCGTGGTGGGCGGGATGTCGATCAGCCGCCAGGCTCAGGCGCTCAACCGCGGGGCGGAGGTCGTGGTGGCCACCCCCGGCCGGCTCAAGGACCTGATCCAGCGCGGCGACTGCCGGCTCGACGGCGTCGGCGTCACCGTACTCGACGAGGCCGACCAGATGGCCGACATGGGCTTCCTGCCCCAGGTCACCGAACTCCTCGAACAGGTCGCCGCGGACGGGCAGACGATGCTGTTCTCCGCCACCCTGGACCGCAACGTCGACCGCCTGGTGCGGCGCTTCCTGAAGGACCCGGTCACGCACTCGGTGGACCCGTCCGCGGCTGCGGTCAGCACCATGGAGCACCACGTGCTGCAGGTGCAGAACTTCGACAAGAACGCCACGATCGCCCACATCGCCTCCCGCGAGGGCGGGGTGATCATGTTCACCGACACCAAGCACGGCGCGGACAGCCTGGTCGAGGACCTGCTCGCGAACGGGGTCAAGGCCGCGGCCCTGCACGGCGGCAAGTCCCAGCCCCAGCGCACCCGCACCCTGGAACAGTTCCGCACCGGCCAGGTGACCGCGCTGATCGCCACCAACGTCGCCGCCCGCGGCATCCACGTCGACGGGCTCGACCTCGTCGTCAACCTCGACCCGCCGAGCGACCACAAGGACTACCTGCACCGCGGCGGCCGCACCGCCCGGGCCGGCGAGTCCGGCACCGTCGTCACCCTCGTCCTGCCCAACCAGCGCCGCGCGACGGCCCGCCTGATGGCCACCGCCGGCATCACCCCCGTCACCACCAGGGTCACCGCCGGCGACGAGGAGCTCGCCCGCATCACCGGCGCCCGCGTCCCCACCGGCGTGCCCGTCGCCATCCCCGACCCGGTCGTCGAACGCCCCCGCCGCAACGCGGCCACGAACCGCGGCCACCGCGGACGCCCCGCCCCCACCGGCGGCGAGACTCGCGCCAACGGTGCGAGCCGCGGCGCCCGGGGCTCCTCCGGCCGCCGCCGGACACCCAGGCGCATCGCCCTCGCGGCCTAGCGGCTTGTCTGACGATTCGCGTCGCATCAGCACGCGGCGGGAAGTGTCAGACAAGCCCTGGCGGACAGGCCCGGGCCGGACCGCTCCCGCGGTTCGGCCCCGGCGGACCAGGCGGCCGTCCCGCCGCCCGTACCCCGACCACCGCCGGCCCCGGCGAGAACGACACGACACCACGGAGCCCCCATGGCCCTCACCCTCCAACGCCCCGCGACCACCACCACGGTCCACGACCTCATGACCGACCCCGAGCTCCAGATCAGCGACGACGTCATGCTCGACATGGCGATCCACATCCTCGACGGCTCCGGCGCCGACCACCTCCTGGTGCGCGACGACGACGGCCGCTGCGCCGGGCTGCTGACCCGCCGGCACCTCGCCCCCTTCCAGGTCCGCACCCGGTCCACCGAGCGCACCCCGGTCCGTGGCATCACCTTCGACCGTGCCCCGTTCGCCACCGGCGACATGCTCGCCGCCACCGCGGCCTCCGCCATGCGCGCCCGCGGTCTGGCCGTGTGGCCGGTGGTCGACCCCGACGGCCACGCAATCGGCCTGCTGAGCTTCTAGACCGGCGGCCCGGGCGCGCCGGGACGACCGGGCGGCACGGGATCCTGGAATCGCGTGCCGCCCCGGCTGGTGTGCCGGTCGGCCCGGGCGGTCCCGGCCGAGTGACGCGGGTGCGGCCGGCCGGGCACTGCCGACGACGGGCCGCACCCGCGGACGGCTACAGGGTGCGGGCGAGGCGGTCGGTGAGCAGACGGGTGAAGCGGGCCGGGTCGGGCAGGTCGCCGCCTTCGGCGAGCAGGGCGCTGCCGTGGAGGAGTTCTGCGGTGTCCGCGAGCGCCGGGTCGTCGGGGTTCGCCTGGTGGGCCTGGTGCAGGGCGGTGACGAGCGGGTGGCCTGGGTTAAGTTCGAGGATGCGCTTGACCTGGGGGAGGTCCTGGCCCATGGCCCGGTACATCCTCTCCAGGGTCGGGGTGAGATCGTGGGCGTCGCCTACGAGGCACGCGGCCGAGGTGGTCAGGCGGGTGGAGAGGCGGACCTGCTTGACGTGGTCGGCCAGGGCGGTCCGGAGCCACGCGAGCAGAGCGGCGAAGTCCTGTTCGCGCTGGGCCTTCTGCGCCTTCGCCTCCTCGCCGCCGTCGCAGTCGGCTTCGTCGTCGAGGTCGACCTGACCCTTGGCGATGGACTGGAAGCGGTGGCCGTCGAAGGCGGGGATCTGGTCGGTCCACACCTCGTCGACGGGGTCGGTGAGGATGAGGACCTCGTAACCCTTGGCGGTGAAGGCCTCCATGTGCGGGGAGTTCTCCGCCATGGCGCGGTTCTCGCCGGTCAGGTAGTAGATCGCGTCCTGGCCGTCCTTCATCCGCGCGACGTACTCGCGCAGCGTGGTCGTCTTCTCCACGTCGTGGGTGGAGGCGGCCGAGACGAGTTCGAGGAGGGTGTCGGTGTTGTCGCGGTCCTCGAGCAGGCCTTCCTTGAGGACCCGGCCGAACTGCTCCCACACCTTCGTGTAGGTCTCGCTGTCCTTGGTCTGCATGGTCTTGATGGCGGCGAGGACCTTCTTGACCAGGCGCCGGCGTACCGCGGTGATCTGGCGGTCGTGCTGCAGGATCTCACGGGAGACGTTCAGCGACAGGTCGTGGGCGTCCACGACACCCTTGACGAAGCGCAGGTAGTTCGGCATCAGCGCGTCGCAGTCGTCCATGATGAACACGCGCTTGACGTACAGCTGCACCCCGCGCTTGGTGTCGCGGGAGAACAGGTCGAACGGGGCGTGGGCGGGGATGAACAGCAGCGCCTCGTACTCAAACGTGCCCTCGGCGCGCATGTGGATGGTCTCGGCCGGGTCCTGCCAGTCGTGGCTGATCTGCCGGTAGAACTCGTGGTACTCGCCCTCCGTCACCTCCGAGCGCGGGCGTGCCCACAGGGCCTTCATCGAGTTCAGCGTCTCCGGCTCCCCCGCGGCCTCGTCCCCGGAGGCGGACTCGGCAGCGCCCTCGGCCTCGCCCGTGGCGCCGACGGGCTCGGGGGCCATGCGGATGGGCCAGCGGATGAAGTCCGAGTACTGCTTGACGACCTGGCGGATCTTCCACGCCGCGAGGTAGTCGCCGAGACCGTCCTCGCCGTCCGCCGGCTTGAGGTGCAACGTGACCGAGGTTCCCACCGGCAGACCGTCCGCCGGCGCGATGGTGTAGGTGCCTTCTCCGTCGGACTCCCACACGGTGCCCTGATCGGTACCGGCTCGGCGGGTGTGGAGGGTGACCTTGTCGGCGACCATGAACGCCGAGTAGAAACCGACGCCGAACTGCCCGATCAGGTGCTGCGCGGCGTCCGCGTCCTTGGCCTCCTTGATCTTGGCCAGCAGGCTCGCGGTGCCGGACTTGGCGATGGTGCCGATCAGGTCGACGACGTCCTCGCGGGTCATGCCGATGCCGTTGTCCCGCACCGTCAGGGTGCGGGCCGCCGCGTCGACCTCCAGCGTGATGTGCAGGTCGGAGGTGTCGGCTTCGAGGTCGGTGTCGGTGAGGGATTCCAGGCGGAGCTTGTCCAGGGCGTCTGAGGCGTTGGAGATCAGCTCCCGCAGGAAGATGTCCTTGTTCGAGTAGATCGAGTGGATCACCAGCTGCAGCAGCTGGCGTGTCTCCGCCTGGAACTCCAGCGTCTCGGTCGGGCTGGCCACGGGAGGCGTCTCCTTCAGTCGAAAGGCTATCGGGCAGTGAGGGGTTCGAGTCTGGTTGTCGGGCCGTGCGGGCGTGCCGCGCGGCCGGCGGCGGGCATCTCCTCGGTGGCGGCGCCAGCGGGGCAGGGCCGCCGGCATCGGTGACGGTCCACCACCGTTGCCAGCCAGGGGACACGGGGGCCGCACGGCGTCGACTCGCTCAGGCCCCGACCTGGCCGGCGCCGTCACGCACCGGCCGGGGCGTGCGGCGGTGCCGACCGCTGTCGGCGCGCAGTCGGTCGGTGCGGACGGTGAGCTCATCGAGGCGGCCGGCGATGGCCGGGTGGGCCGCTTCCAGAAAGGGCCGGGTCGCAGCGAGCGGGGCGAGCAGGTGGACGGCGTCGTTGTCGCCGAGCGCGTCGAGCAGTCGTTCCATGACGGGCGCCGCCGAGGCGTTGAGGCCGTCCAGAGCGCCGAT
Organism: Kitasatospora sp. NPDC051702; assembly: GCF_040681575.1. Lineage (NCBI taxonomy): Bacteria > Bacillati > Actinomycetota > Actinomycetes > Kitasatosporales > Streptomycetaceae > Kitasatospora > Kitasatospora sp. NPDC051702. Next base: position 195,611 of record NZ_JBFAZB010000008.1, on the reverse strand, counting down.
CTGTCCGGCGAGGCGGCGCAGGTCCGCCGCGTTGTCGCGGGCCCAGGTGGTCACCGCGCGGTCGGCGGCGCGCTGATCGCGTGCGGCCTGGACGCGCTGCTCCCCGGTGCTGCCGGCCTCGGTGCCGGCGTCGGCGTCGGGGCGCATGCGCAGGTAGCGGCGTTCGGCGGCCTGGCGGCTCTGGACGCCCATCGGTTCGGCGAGGTCGGCCCAGGTGGCGCCGGCGCCGCGGGCGGTCTCGATCAGACCGGTCTCCCAGCCGGCGAGTTCCTCGCGAAGATGGCGCAGCAGCAGGAGCGCGGACAGGGCCTGGGCCGGGTCCTGGTGGCCTGCGTCGTCCGGGGGCGCGTGGCGGGCGGTTCGGGCGGCGGCGTCCATCGCGCCCAGCGCGGCGGCGGCGGCCAGGAACGAGGCCGGCCCCACCCTGGCGGCGCCGACGTCCGGAGTGTCCATGTCGTCACTCTTTCGCTGACTTGATGTGTGTCATCGTCCGGATGACAGATTACAACATCCGGTGCCGCGCCACACCGGTGAGAACCACCCGGAAGGCTCGACCTGCCCGGCGCCCTGCCGGAGACCGGCGAGGCCGACCACCTGTGCCGGGTCCCCAGAAGCGAGAACGCGCTGGGCAGGGGATCGAAGCGCAATCGATGCGGCACCGCTGCGACTACGCCCCTGGGCTCATCTGGCCGAGTCTGCAGAACGGGCCGCACGGTGCGCGCCCACCGGATCCTCCCGAGATGGAGCACACCATGAAACTGCACGATGAACTGCCGGTCGACCACCGACTGTCCCAGGTCTACCGCGTCGGGGCCGGTCTGTGTGGTGCGGCCCTCCTCGTGTTCGGCTGCCTCGGATTCGCGGACGGGCTGTCCTTCTTCAGCACCTCCGGGGAGACCGTCGCGGGCTTGTCCAGCAACGGTCTGCTCAGCCTCGTGTCGGTGGTGACGGCCGTCGTACTCGTCGGCGGTGCGGCCGTCGGCGGGAACACTGCTTCCACGATCAACATCACCGTGGGCGCGCTGTTCGTCCTCAGCGGCTTCGTCAACCTGGCACTGCTGGACTCGTCGGCCAACGTCCTGGCCTTCCGCATCCAGAACGTGCTGTTCAGCTTCGCGATGGGACTGGTGATCGCCACCTTCGGCATGTACGGGCGGGTGAGCGGCAGGCTGCCGCTCGACAACCCCTACTGGCGCCACCGCCACGCGCGGTCGACTGCTCGCAACCGGCCTGCGGGGGTACCCGGCGTGGTGGCGCGCTCCGGCCTTCCCGGGCGGCCGGCGTGAGCGGACCGCTCCCGCACCCGGGTGTTCGCCGATCAGCCCGGGCCGCGCTTCCCCGCCCCGGGGAAGGGCGGCCCGGGTTCGGACGCCCGGTGCTACTGATCGAGGCCCGCCCGGTGCTGCGCGCCGGCGGGTCGTGGAGCCGCCGCCGTACGCCGCCTCCCTCGGCGGGATCTCACCCATCGCCTTCCCGACCTGCACCGGCCGGGTCCGTGCGGCACGTGGCCCGGTAGGCGTCCGCGAGGGATGCCGCCACGGCGTCGATACCGAACCGCTCCCGCACCGTCGCAGCCCCGGCTGCCGCCATGGCCGCGAGCTCGGCCGTCGAGGTGAGGACGAACGAGCGCAGGCCCTCGGCAAGCGCGTCCGCCGATTCAGTGGCCAGCAGCCGCCCGTTGACTCCGTCGTGCAGATAGTGGGAGGCCCCGCCGCGCCGGGGGGCGGCCACGGGCAGACCGGCTTCCATGGCCTCGAGCACGGCAAGGCCGAACTCCTCCTTCGCGCTGGGGCACACGTAGAGCGCCGATCCCGGTCCGCGCCGTGCCAACGCCTTCTCCAGGAGACGGACACGCCGGTTGGGCAGGGCGGGCCACAGTGCCGCCCGGCTTCGTGCGACCGGGTCCGCGGCCAGGAGTTCGGTGACCCTGGTGCTGACCGCCGTTTCGATGGTGGTCGGGTCGGTAGGCGACCCACCGACCAGCAACAGGGTCGTGCGGTGGTGCAGGCCGGCGAGCAGCCAGGCCTGCACCAGCCGCTCCTGCTGTTTGACGGGGTGAAGCCGCCCCACGCAGAGCAGGAGGGGGAGCTCACGATCGGTGGCGTCCAGGCCGCCGCCGTTGCCACCGCCGCGGAACAGGCGTGCGAGCATGCTGTGTCCGGTCGCGGCGTCGTCAGGAGCGGGCCTGAACGGCGCAATGCCCTCGGGCTGGACATGGACCGACCTTCCGTCCAACTGCGGGAAGTGTTCCGATAGTTCCTTCACTCCGTTCCGCCCGGGCATGGCGACCAGCAGGTCGGCGCGGTCCACGAGGCGGTCGGCGACGAAGATCCGGTGCATGTCCAGGCGCAGCGTGCGGCCTGCATCAGTGGTCTGCTCAGGGGCCAGGCCGGCGTGCCGTTCGTCCATCGTCCGGTGCGGATCGGGGGTGACCGTGAAGGCGAGCTTGGCGCCGTAGCGGCGTGTGGCCTGGGCGATGGCGAGGGAGGCGTCGTCGGCGAACCTGACGTGAGTGATGTCCGGTCGGGCGCCCGGGAGTTCGAAGACTCGGGTCGTCCACCATGCCAGTGCGGGCTGATGTGCGGCTGCGTTCTGCGGATCGAGTGCCTCCGGTGAGTCCACGGGCAGTCGCACAAGCAGGTGCGCCGCGCTCAAGCGGCTCACCTGCTCCGAGCATTGGGCTTCCGAGGGCTGGGCGGCCGTCAGGGTGAGGACCCGTGCCGCGCGCGCGTGGGTCGTCAGGGCTTCGCCCAGAGCGGTCAGCAGCACGCTCATGCCACCGCTGAGTCCGGCACCGGGTTCCTCCAGGCGGCCCAGCAGCATCGACTGCGCGACGACCGGATAGGCCGTGAAGGGCTTCGTCAGCGAGTCGAACGCCGCCCTGAACCGCTGTCCCGCCGACGACCCGGGGCGGGCCCGCTCGTGGCATGCGGCGAGGAGCAGTTGCTCGTAGGCGTCCAGGCCGATGTCCGAACCCGGCAGCACGAGGCCCCCGTCCGGCACTCCCGAAAGGTAGCGCCAGAGCGCATGCCTCTGGAGCCGTCCGGTGGGCTGCAGTCCGGCGGCCTCCCTCGCGGAGAGGGGGCGGAGGCTGTTCGCGTCCGCCACATCGAGCAGGAAGGCGGTTCCGGCGGGACCGGGAGTCGCGAGCAGCCGTCGGCGGATCTCGGCGCTGGCGCTGAGGCCGTCGTCGGGATCGCAGCTGCGTTCCCATGCCTCGGCGAGAGCGGTCCGTTCCCACGGTTCCAGGTCCGGGATTGCGCCTGCGGCGGCCAGCACCCTGGTCGGCATCGCGCGCTCGCGCCTGGCCAATCGCCTGAGCCGTGCCGCACGGCGGTCCGAGTGGGACAGGAGTGAGTCCGGACGGGCCCGGGTTCCCCCGTACTCGGCCCGCGCCAGGCGTCCGAGCAGATCACCACCGGTGACGGCGCCCACGCCCTGGGTCCAGTGGAACCGCCGCCAGGCGGCGAGAGCCCCGGCGCCCGCGGCACCGGGCCGTCGCGCTGCGGCGGCCGGACCAGGCGTGACTTGGTGTGTCATCGGTCTTCCTCCCATACCTCCGAACGGTCACCGGCACGTTCGGAGGCAGGTAGTGGAACGGATTGGACACGGTGCGTCGGGTCCCGGCACCACGGCATCCGCCCTGCGCCGCACGGCCCGGCCGCGTCGTCCATCCGTGGCTCTCAGGGGATTCCTGGCATCATCGGAAGCCGCACGCGATCCGAAGCCCTTGACGGAGGACACCATGGCCCGCGTCGCCGTGATCAGCCCGCCTTTCCACTCCCATGCTCGGCCGCTCGCCGCGCTCGGTGCCTCACTGGCCCACCACGGCGCACGCGTCGACTTCGCCTGCACCCGTGCCTTCGACGACCTCGCCACCCGGAGCGGGCTCGGTTTCACCGAACTCTCCGTAACCCGAAACGCCAACCACGGCATCGCCGAATCCACCCGCCAGGACGACGCCGAGGCCCAGCGCCTTCGCGAATTCCTGGACGCGACGTTCGACGGGCCGACGGCAACCCTCCTCACCCAGGCGCGCCACCGCGGCGACGACATGCTCGCCGAACCCGAACGCGTCCTGCGCGACCTCGCGGCCCTTGACGCACAGCTGCGCCCGGACTGGTACCTCGTCGACCAGCTCTCCTACTCCGCGACCCTCGCCCTGCACTGCCTCGGCCTGCCCTACGCCACCTTCTGCCCCGGCCACCCCAGCTATCTGCCGGCCCCCGACGCCTACTTCGGGCTGCCGTACGCGTGGCCCGAAACGCTCCGGCCCGCTCCCGCCGATCTCGACCGACTGCGCGCCGCGGTCGCGGCCAACGACGCCGCCTTCACCGCCGTCTTCAAGGCGATCGCCCGCCTCCACGCTCCCGGCAGGCCCGAGCCCGACCGGGCCTTCACCCTGTGCTCACCGCACGCGGTCGTGTTCAACTACCCACGTCTGCCCTGGCTTCCCCCCGCCCCGCGAGGCCCCAAGGCCTTGTACGCCGGCCACCTGCTGCCGCACCGCGGCACCGCGGTGCCGGACGCGCCGTGGCGGGCCGTGCTAGCGCGCATGACCGCAGACGGGCGCCCCGTGGTGCTGGTGGCGCTGGGCACCTTCCTGTCCGCCCGCCACGACGTCCTGGCGACCGTCACGGCAGGAATCCTCCGCCACACCTCGGCCTCCGTCATCGTCGCCGCCGGCAACCGTGTCGCCGATGTCACGGGCCACGCGTTGCTGCACGACGCCCCGCCCGAACGGCTGCACGTGGCCCCGGTCATCCCGCAGCAGGAACTGCTCTCCCATGCCGCCGCCATGGTCCACCACGGAGGCAACAACTCCTTCACCGAATCCGTGCACGCCGGCGTCCCCGCACTCGTCCTGCCCTTCTCCAGCGATCAGTTCGCCATCGCCCACGACGCCGAGCGCGCCGACCTCGGCCGCTGCCTCGACCCCAACACGCTCACCCCGGAATCCGCCGGATCCGCAGTCGCGGACCTCCTCGCCGGAGGCGTCAGCGGGGCCGCCGAACTCAGCAAGCGCATCCGCGCCCGTGGCCCCGACTGGACCGCAGCCGCGCTCCTGACACACATGCCCGCAAGCCGCTGAACACACGGCTCGGGCACCGCGGGCGAGCGAAACGCTGCGAGTGGCGACCGGCTGCAGCCGACGGACGCTGGAACTGCACCGACGGGTCGAAGGAGCCACCACCGTGAACGGACCCGGCTGCGGGCGGGCCGGCTGCGCCCGCGGCAGCTGTCTGGGCGATCGTGCTCGCGCTCGTCCTCCGCCGGCTCGCCTCGCGCACCGTTCCTGCGGGCGGGTTCGGGCGCCTCGCGGACGCGGTGACGCTCCCGATCCCCCGGGTGCCGGCGGGAGCATGACCAACAGGGGTGCGCGCGATGGTCGCCGGGCCGCTCGCCGCGCACCGTGAAGGCCCTGGATCGGCCGGCCACGCGGGTCGGCCCCGGTACCTGCTGCCGTGGTCGCGACGTCATCGCGGGCCCAGGTCAACGGCGTCCACGTCACGGATCCGTCCCGGCGGGCGGCCGCGACGTGGGAGGTGTGCGGAGGCGTCCTGAAACAGCGTCAGGGCAGGTCAGCGGTGGTTTGCGGGACGGCGTGGCGGGTGGCGGCGCGGGTGGTTCCCGGCCGTACATGTCACAGCACTGTCCTGGCCGCGGCCCGGGCGGAACGGTTCGCCCGGCGGAACGGTCCCGATCTTCGGAAACCCGCTCACACCGAGCACCGAGCACCGCCCGCCCCACCTGGAGGAAACACCGTGCGCGTCCACAAGCTCGCCTTCGCCACCCTGGCCGTCACCGCCGCCCTCTCGCTCACCGCCTGCCAGAACGACGAGCCGGGCACCGCCCAGGGCGCCCCGACCACCGCCCCGGCCGCGACCACCGGTGCCGCCCCCGGCGGCGCTCCGGCCCCCAACGGCCCGGCCTCCAACGCTCCGGCCCCCAACGGCCCTGCCTCCAACGCCCCTGCGCCGAGCGGACCGGGAAAGACCGCCACGCCGCCCGCCGCCGCACCGGCCGGCTCCACCGCGGCCGGGGGTCCCGCCAAGTGCCGGACCGCGGACCTGACCCTCACCGCCACGGACCACACCATCACCGGCGACCCCGCCAACACCGTCGTCGTCGAGCTGAAGAACCACAGCGGCAAGGACTGCACGCTCTCCGGATACGCGGGCGTCGACCTGAAGACCTCCGCCGGCACCCTGTCCGCGAAGCGCTCCGGCGAACCGGTCGTCGCGGGCACCGTGAAGAACGGCAAGTCGACCTACTTCGGCATCACCTACCCGGCCAACACCACGGGCGGCTCCGGCGTCCGGATCACCGGCCTGGTGGTGACCCCGCCGGACGAGACCCAGTCGGTCACCCTGCCCTGGCCCGGCGCCGGCTCGCTCCCCGTCACCGACACCGCCGGATCCCCGGTGAAGATCGGCCCGATGGGAAGCGCCGGCCAGGGCGAGTGACCACGGGCGAACGGCCCCACCCGAAGGCGCAGCGCCGTCCGGCGACAGCCCGCCACGGCAGCCCGCCACGGCAGCGCGACACGGCAGCGCGCGGCGCCACCGGGAGCAGGCGCCCGGACGGCGGCCGGGGCAGGATGTCGAGAACGCCCCACCGGCTCCGTCCCGGGGACATCGGTGGCCACCACCGGCTGCACGAGGGAGAAGGAGGAACCGGCATGGCGGTTCAGCGGATGGACAACGTCGGCATCGTCGTCGAGGACATGGACGCCGCCGTCGCGTTCTTCGTGGAACTCGGTCTGGAACTGGAGGGCAGGGGGGAGGTCGAGGGCCTCTTCGCCGACCAGTGCACCGGACTCGACGGCGTCCACTGCGAGATCGCGATGGTCCGGACCCCGGACGGCCACAGCCGGCTCGAGCTCGCGAAGTACCGCAGCCCCGCCGCGACCAGCCCCGGACCACGCAACCGGCCGCACAACGTCCTGGGCACCCACCGCGTCATGTTCGCCGTCGACGACATCGAGGACACCGTCGCCCGCCTGCGGCCGCACGGCGCCGAACTCGTCGGCGAGATCGCCCGGTTCGAGGACAGCTACCTGCTCTGCTACCTCCGCGGCCCCGAGGGCATCATCGTCGGCCTGGCCGAACAACTCCACTGAGCAGCCGCGACCGGCCCACCCGACCGCCGAGCGGGACGCCGACGGCCACGCCCGGGGTGCGTCCCGGACCGAAGGCCGTGCACGCACAGGTCAGACGGCATGCGCCACCAGGCATCAGCGCACGCGCGAACCCGCGCACGATGATCCGGCACACCGGAACACGCCCGGAGGGCGCCTCGGCGTTCCCCGGGACATCATCACCAAGGAACCGCGTTGAAGAAGAACACTGCCGCGCTGCTGTCACTCTCGGCGGCCACCGCTCTCCTGGTCTCCCTCGCGGGCACCGCGTCCGCGGCGCCCGCCCTCACCGGCACACCCGCCGCAGGGAGCCGGCCGCAGTCCGCCGCCCGCGCCGCAGCACTCCAGAGCTGGCCCATCATCGACTGGGACATCACCGACATCACCTCCGGCGCGGGCCAACACGCAGCCCGCTACTGGAACCTGATCGACGCGATCCACCGCAACACCTACGGCGACGCGACCGGCGCCGACAGCGGACTCGTCCAGCAGACCACCCGCAACGAGAACCGGCTGATCCAGATCCGCGTGATGAACGGCGGGGCCCACCTCGTCTCCGTCTACCTGTGGGCCGACAACCTCTACATCGCCGGCTTCTACTCCCCCGGCGCCAACCAGCACTGGGCCTTCCAGGACGGCCGCCAGCAGCAGTTCCAGACCGATCTCGGCATCACCGCACGCCTCATGCCGCGCACCGGCAACTACAACGGCATCACCGGCGGCAGCACCCGCGAGAACCTCTACCTGGGCGCCACGAACATCTTCGACGCGCTCTACGGACTCCACAACGTCGGCCAGTGGAGCGAGACGACCATCGACCGGGGCATGCTGATGGCGATCACCATCTTCTCGGAAGCCGCCCGGTTCGGCCCGATCTTCAACCGGGTCTACGGGAACATCAACGGCTGGACCAACTACCAGCTGAGCGTGGACTACCGGGACATGGAGAACCAGTGGGGCAGGCTCTCCCAGGCCGCCCACGCCTGGCGTCAGGGCCGCGCCGCCTCCGTGCGGCTGATCGGCAACAACGTCACGAGCTTCGACCAACTGCGGCGCGTGGTCGGCTTCGTCGAGCTCCACGGCTCGGAGGCACTCCTGTAGCAACGGCCGGCTCGCCGGGGCACCGGGGCCGCCCGGACGGCAGGCCGCTGCGCCGGTGGACGGGCGGCACCGGGAAGCAGTGGGGCGCGCCGGGCAGCGGCCATGGGCCGACCGGGTGACCTGCCCGTACCGCTCCCCCGCCCTCCTCGTTCAACCCCGGTATCCGCCGCGACCGACCCGGCGGTCCCACCCACGGGGAACACGAAGGAGGGCCGGATGCACCCGGTCACCACCAGGGCCTGCGCACTCGCCACCGCGGCCGCGGCCGTCCTGCTCGCGACCGCCGCCCCGGCCGGCGCGGCCACCGGGCGGCGCAGCAGCGACGCCTGCACCCACAACTGGTCCGGTCCGCAGGTCTGCATCGCCATCGACGGACACGACGACTGGGCGCGGCGCCTGACGGTCACCTGGACCAACCCGGGCGCCACCGCCAGGTCCACGGCACTGCTCCACGAGGGCGACCGGCAGGTCGAGGTCCACGAGCGGATGACCGGCACCGCCCGGGGCGGGAGGATCACCGCCGAGTGGACCGACATCGAGGTCGCCTGGGGCCGCCTGTGCGGGTCGTTCACCGACACCCCGAACGTGTGGGCCTGCGTCGACATCCACTCCGGCGGCGTCTACTCCCGCTGAACCCCTGCCCCGTTAGCCCCGGCGCTCCGCCCGTCCGAGTACCGCCCCGTGGAGGCGCAGCACCACGGCCCTGGGCTACAGCGCCTGGTCGGGGGCCGCCAGGAGTACGCACTGCTCGAAGTTCATGCAGCCGCACGCCATGCAGTCCGCGACCGCCCGGCGCAACGCCTGTGTCTGGCTGATGTGTTCGTCGAGCTCGGGGAGTTTGCGGGCGGCGAGTTCGCGCCACTGGCGGGTGACGCCGGGTGAGGTGTCGCCGTTCAACAGCTCGGCGATCTCGGCGAGGGTGAAGCCGGCCCGCTGCGCCATCCGGATCAGCGCGACGCGCCGGACCGTGCTGGTCGGCCAGACCCGCCGGCCCGCCTCGCGACGGGCGCCCGGCAGCAGTCCGCGCTCCTCCCAGTAGCGCAGCGCGGACGCCCGCACCTGTGCCGTCCGGGCCAGTTCGCCGATCCCCAGATACCTCACGCCGACGCTCCATCGAACCGGGTTGACTTCACGCGCGCTTGAAGCACGAGTGTGACGTGCATGTTCTCATCTCCGGGGCGCCTGCTGCCCGGCGCCTACCGCCCGTTGTTCGCCGTCCGCCCGTTCCGCCGGCTGTTGCCCGTGTTCGCACTGTCGGACCTGGGGGACGGCATGAGCACCGTCGCCGTCGCCTGGCTGGCGCTCTCACTCGCCCCGCCCGGTGGGCAGGGCACGCTGGTCGGGGTCAGCGTCGCCGCGTACACGCTGCCGGGTGCGCTCGGCGCGCTGGTGCTGGGCCGCTGGCTGCGGCGGCTGCCGGCGCAGCGGCTGCTGGTCGCCGACGCCGTCCTGCGGGCACTACTGCTGGGCGCGATCCCGATCGCGCACCTGGCCGGGGTGCTCGGCCCGACCGGCTACGTCGTGCTGCTCGGCGCCTCGTCGCTCTTCCACGCCTGGGGCAAGGCGGGCAAGTACGCGCTGTTCACCCCGCTGCTGGACGACGGCCTGCGGCTGGCAGCGAACAGCGTGCTGAGCACCAGTCTCTCGAGTGCGACCGTCCTCGGCCCCGCGCTGGCGGGCCTGCTGGCGGGCACGGTGTCACCGGCGTGGATCATCGGACTTGATGCCGCCACCTTCGCCGTGCTCGCGGTGCAGGCCGGCCGGATCGCCCTGCCGACGGTGCCGACCGGAGCCGGCAGGACGGCCGGGGCGAGCAGGACGGCCGGGACTCCCGGCACGGCCGGTGCCGGTGCCGCGCGGCAGGGGCTGGCGGTGCTGCGGCACCACCCCGAGCTGCTGGGACTGCTGGTGCTGACGTGGCTGTTCAACTTCGCCTACGGGCCGGTCGAGGTCGCGCTGCCGCTGTTCGTCGGGCACTCCCTGGACGACGGCGCGGGCCTGCTCGGTGCCTACTGGGCAGTGTTCGGCGCCGGAGCCGTCCTCGGGGCGCTCGGCGCGGGAGCGGCCAGGAGGCTGCCGCTGTGGCCGACCATGATCGCCATCGTCGCGGGGCACGGCGTCGGACTGTTGCCCTTCGCGGCCGCGCACACCGCCGTGCCGTCCCTGATCGGCTTCGCCGCCGCGGGGATCGTCTACGGGCCGTACTCGGCACTGTCCCTCGCGTTGCTGCAGGACAGGACGCCGAGCGGCTCGCTCACCACCGTGCTCGCCGCCCGCAGCGCGGTGCTCATCACGGCCTCGCCGCTGGGTGCCACGCTCGGCGGACTGCTCCTCGACCGGGTGTCCGCGCCGGTCGTGCTGTGCGGCTGCGGCGTCGCCATGATCCTCATAGCCGCCCTCGCCGCCACTTTCCGCGCCTTCCACCACTTCCGCCCAGTGCGGCGGACCCTGCACCCGTGTACAGGCGAACACCACCTGGCCATCCCCCTCGACGACCCTCCGAAGAGCCCCACGGACCCCGCGGACCCCGCGGAGCAGCACCGGAGCGGTATGCCCGCGCCCGGACGGTGAGATGCCCGCGAGCACGACCCGGGCGAGGGCCGCCGGGCCCGACCGGCGACCGGATGCCGGGACGGATGCAGTCATCCGGCTGATCCTCCACCCCTCCCCCGGGACCACGGTTCACCGTCGGATGACGGATGCCCGGCCCGCGGCTGCCGGGGACAGTGGAGACGTTCCGCGAGCAGACACACCATCACCACACCACCGGAGTCATCACCGTGAACAACCTGTCCGGCAAGCTCATCCAGACGGCCGGCGCCCTGGGCCTCGCCGTGGCCGCGCTGACCACCCTCTCGGTCTCCCCGGCGGCGGCGGGCACCGCCGCCACGGCCGGCTGCACCAAGGCCTTCCGGTTCGACAACGTCCAGGTCGAGGTGGACAACTGCTCCGACGGATGGGTGTGGATCAAGGTCGGTGACGGCACCTACTACAAGGGATCCGTCCGCGCCACCGACGAGTTCGGCTCCGAGAAGACCGAGCTGGCGGTGGACCAGGGCAAGGACGTCGCGACGAAGTACATCGGGAAGATCAAGAGCATCAAGATCTGTGGCACCAAGTACCTCGGCTGGGCCCCGCCCCGCCCGTTCTGGACCTACTGCAGCAACCAGATCAACGTCTACTGAGCAGCACCCCGGGCTGCCGGACCGCATGGTCCGGCAGCCCGGGACCCTCGGCGCAGCAGGCGCGGCGCAGCACCTTCCGCCCCCTCGTCGCCACGGCCCTTCCGGCACCACCAACACACCCAAGGACGGTGGTTCACGCATGTTCACCTCGAAGACGATGCTCCGCGGCGCGGCCGCAGCGGCGACCGCGGTCGCGGCCCTGATCGGCCTCGGCGCCGGACCGGCGCAGGCCGCCGGCTGGCCGCCGCTCCAGCCGGGCGCACACCTGTACACCGGCACCGGAGGGAGCGGGACGGCCACCACGGTCGACCTGGGTGACCTCGGCACCTGCCACACCCTGTCGGCGCCCGCCCGCTCGGTCCAGATCGCCGATGGCTCCGCCTCCGTGACGCTGTACCCGGGCCCGGGCTGCACGGGTGCGGTCCCGTGGGCCACCGGCTCGCTGGCCCAGTCCAACCTGCCCTGGGCGATGCTGAGTTACCGGGTGGTCCCGGCCTGACACAGGCCGCGGCGGCTTCGGACGTGCAGGCGGTCGGCCGCCAGGAGGCCGGCAGCCCGGCGGCGGCGAGCCGTTGCTCCGCCACCGCCGGGCGCGCCGCGGCGGCCTCCCGCTCCGGCGATCAGCGGTGCTCGAACCCGGTGACCATGGCCTGCAGGCCCGCGTCGAACCACCGCTGGTAGTAGTCGAGCTCGGCCTGGTCCTGCGCCGCTTCGGCCCCGTCGCCCTCACCCCCCTCGGCCCGCTCCCCCTCCGCGCCCGGGCGCGCTCCCACCTGCGCCAGGGCGTGGCCCAGCGTGTAGACGCCGACGGACTGGATGCGGATCAGCGCCTCGTCCTGCGCGACGCCGGCGGCGGTGAAGCGCTCGAGCAGCACGGCCAGGACCGGGACGGCCGTGTCCGGGTCGACCGGGTGGGTGGCCAGGAGGGGCACCGCGTTCGGGTGTTCCAGCAGCATGCGGCGGTAGGCGGCCGCGAATCCGGTCAGTGCCCCGCTCCAGGTCGGCCCGGCGTCCAGGTCGGCCAGCGCGGTGGCGAACAGGTGGTTGACCACCGCGGACAGGATGGCGTCACGGCCCGGGAGGTGGCGGTACAGCGACATCGCCGCCACCCCGAGGTGCGAGCCGATCCGCCGCATCGTCAGCGCGTCCAGCCCCTCGCGGTCGAGCACCTGGATCGCCGCGGCGGTGATCTGGTCCACGCTGATCTGCGCGGGGCGGCCTCCCCGGCCGGGTCGTGATGCCTGGTTCATGCCCTCAGCGTGACAGAGTCACCCGGCCAGGGTGACGGCGAGGGTGCTGGCCGTCATCGCCAGGGTGAGGACACCGACCACCATGTGCTGGACGTCGGGCACCACCGCGCGCCCCTGCGTGGGCAGGACCTTCAGCGTGCGGGCGTAGTCCCGGGCGTAGGAGTCCCGCTGCGCCGCCGTGCTGATCCCCGCGTAGGGCAGCCACCAGCTGGCCACGTGGCCGACGGTGACCAGCAGGCACAGCACCAGGGCCGCGATCCGCGAGGCCTGGTGGTCCAGCGCGATGCCGCCGGCGATGAGCAGCGGGATCGGGTAGTTGACGGCCGCGTCGCCGAGCCTCTCGCGGCGGTTGTCCCCTCTCAGGTCGTTGAGCGGGAACATCGGCACCCACTCGGTGAGCATCAGCCAGGCCAGCCAGACCAGCGGCATCGTGACGGCGATCGTGTGCATGGACATCCCCCTGCGGGTCGAGGCGTTCGCGTGCGGCTGCAGCATTTGAGTACAACGTAAGCTTACGTGGTAAGCATACATGCGGGAGATCGCACCCCACCGCCCCAGCAGCCCACCGGCCCCTCCGACGCCGGTGTCCGAAGATCGGGCTAGGGTGGTCGGGACCGCGATCCGACACGCCACGGGGGGACCATGACCACGCTCGCCAACCGGCCGAACAGCGCCGTGATCGTCATCGACATGCAGAACGGCGTCGTGGCGGAGGCCCACGACCGCGACCGGGTCATCGCCACCATCGCCGCCCTGGTCGACAAGGCGCGCACGGCCGGCGTGGACGTCGTCTGGGTCCAGCACAACAGCGACGAGCTGCCCCGGGGCAGCGAAGCCTGGCGGTACGTGCCCGGGCTCGTGCGGCGGGACACCGAGGCCCTGGTGCACAAGACGTACGGCGACTCCTTCGAGGAGACCGACCTGGAGTCCGTGCTCGCCGAGCGCGGCGTCGGCCGGCTCCTCGTCTCGGGGGCGCAGACCGACGCGTGCATCCGCTCGACGCTGCACGGCGCCATCGCCCGCGGCTACGACACCACGCTGGTCGCCGACGCCCACACCACCACCGACCTGAGCCGGTTCGGCGCCCCCTCCCCCGACCAGGTCATCGCCCACACCAACCTGTACTGGCAGTACCACACGGCCCCCGGCCGGACGGCGGGCACCGTCACCACCGCCGACGTCACCTTCACCAGCGCCTCCCCCGCCTGACGAGCGCCGGAGCCGGCCCCCGGCAACCCGGCGCGTCCCGCCTGGCTCCGGCGCCCGGACCGGCGTGCCGCCGCCCGACGTCACCCTCCACGGGCGGCGCGACGTCGGTCGACGGTGACGGAGAGCTTCGACGTCGGCCGGGCTTGCTCCCCCCTCCCCGGATCGGCGCGAGCTCGACGATCCGGCGGGGGATCGGAGAGCCGACACCCGGGCCCGGTGCCGCAGGCCGTCAGCTCGCGGCCTGCTCCGCGGGGAAGTCGGTGCTGAGAGTGACCTCCCGCCAGCCGTCGAAGGGGCCCTGAGCGCGTCGAGCTTGGCGGTGGCGATGTCGTAGGCGGCCTTGCCCAGCAGCAGGCGCAGCGGTGGCTGTTCGGCCGTGACCGCGTCGATGACCGCCCGGGCGGCACGGGCCGGATCCCCGGGCTGGTGACCGTGGGTGGCCAGGGTGCCGGCGCGCCGCGCGCCCGCGGTGGGGCGTAGTCGTCGATGGCGGTGGCGGACTGGCGCATCGACGGCCCGGACCGGTCGGTGCGGAACGCGGCGGGCTCGACGATCGTCACCTTGATGCCCAGGGGGGCGACTTCCGCGGCGAGCGCCTCGGAGAGGCCTTCCACGGCGAACTTGGTGGCGTGGTAGTAGCCGGTCGCGCCGAAGCCGACCAGGCCGCCGAGCGAGGAGATGTTCACGATGTGGCCGGCGCGGCGGGCGCGCATGCCCGGCAGGACGGCCCTGGTGGTGTCGACCACTCCGAAGACGTCGGTGTCGAACAGGGCGCGGACCTCCTCGTCCTCGCCCTCCTCGACGGCGGCGAGGTAGCCGTAGCCGGCGTTGTTGACCAGGACGTCGATCCGTCCGAAGGCGGCCTGCGCCCGGGCGACCGCCGTCGCGATCTGCCCGGGGGCGGTGACGTCCAGCGGCAGCGCGAGGGCGCGTTCGCCGTGCCCTCGGACCGCCTCGGCGACCTGGCGGGGATCCCGGACGGTGACCACACGGCCGGATGCCCTGGTCGGCGGTCCGGCAGTGCCCGTCGGACGGCCGGCCGGGTGTCAGCGGGAATAGAGCGCGATGCCGTTGGGGACGCGGCGTTCCTGTCCGTGGTCGAGGGAGTTGCGGACGTCGACCCGCCCGGTCGCGTGGTCGCGCGTGACGAGGGTGCTGGAGGCACCGCCGTCGAGGTAGACGCCCTCCTCGCAGGCCAAGGTCCCGAGCAGGTCGGCGAGTTCGGCGAGTGTGAGTCCGGTGGACGTCCCCTCCCGGCCGTCGGTGACCACCAGGTACAGCCGGCGGCCGCCGTCGGCGATGCCTGCGGCCGTCCGGGGTTGCACGGTGGCGGTGTCCAGGTCGGGCAGGAGGCGCCCGCCCCTGAGCAGCGGGTAGGCGCCCAGGGCGAAGACGAAGGGGACGCGACTGGTGGAGGCCAGCCGGTACTCCACCGTCACGGGGGTGCCCGGGGCGAGGGCCTTCAGTGCCCCGGCACCGGCCTCGCGTCCCAGCAGCACCTCCGATCCGGATGCGATCGGCCCCTCGCCCGGGGCCTCGGCCGTGGCGTCGACCCGACCATGACTGACCGTCAGTTCGAAGGTGTCGTGGGTGCAGGGCGCCGCGCGGTCGTGGTCGCGGCCGCACGCGGCACGGGCGCGTGGGGTGCTGCCCCACTGCGGGGTGAACACGCCGATGGAGCCTTCGGGGAGCGCGTACTGGTTGAGGCCGCCCAGCGGTACCGGGCCGGCGGGGGTTCGCAGGACCCCGTCGAGGGTCAGGCGTGCGGTGCGGGCCCGACCGTCCACGCCGACCCCGATCACCTCCTGGCCGGTGGCCCCCGACGGCAGGGCCCCACCGAACCGCTGGCCTTCGGGGACGGCCGCCTTCAGCGGTCGACCGTCGAGCACGGCCGCCCCCACCGCGGCTCCGGTGGCCGGGATGCCGGGGTGCTGCTCCTCGGTGATGTCGAAGAAGTCCCCGTTGACCGCGGCGACCGCCCCCTGACGCTCGGCCATCGAGGACACCGGAGCCCGGTCGGCCACCGCGCCGGGATACAGCAGCCCGACCCGTACCCGCGGGTCGTCCAGGTCCACGCTCAGCACGTGGACCCTGGTGGCGCCGTGCCCGGTGGCGAAGGAGAAGGCCCGGTAGTCGATCCCCGGGGCGACGTCCTCGACCACACCACCCGGCGACGGATCCGCGGCGCGCGCGGGACGGCCCGCCCCCACGGTCAGGACGAGCAGGACGACGGCGGCGACGGCACGGACCCGGTTCACGCCCCCACGGTCCCGTCCGGGCGTCCCGGGGCAGGGCAGGCACAGCACGAGCCCGACGGACGTCACCTGGACGGCGCCCGGTGTGCCGGGGCGGCCGCCGAAGGCGCGTCAGGGGGTCGCGCCATCCGGGGCACCCTCGGCCGGGCCCGAGCAGGCCGCTCCGCCGGGGCGATCGGTCAGCGGCCCGGATCCGAGGGGCTCCCCATCGTCGCGGGGACACCGTCCGGCAACCGCACCGCGTTCGTGCACGGATACCCGGCCACGACGTGCTTGGCGTACTTCAGTGCTATGCCGAGGACGGCCCGGCCGACCTTCTCGGACGCCGGGTCGGTGAGTTCGCCGGCCCTGACCGTGATCGCCACGTACGGCTGGCCCATGCGCACACTGTCCGGGTTGTCGCACCGGAACCCCAGCGACACCCGCTCTGGCCAGACCCACCCCTGCACATCCGCGCCGAAGTCGAGCCGGCTCGGCCCGTCGCGGCGGCGCGACGCATCCGGGCCCAGGGTGTCGGTCATGACGGCCTGGTCGATCGACAGCACCTGGATCCACACCAGGTCCTCGGCCGTCTGCTGCCCCACGTCGCACTGGTGCGCCTCGCGGGCGGGGTGGAGCTCGGTGTGGTCATCGTCCGACTGGTACTGCTCCATCAGCTTCCCGTGCACGTGATCCGCCAGGGGCAGGAGGTCCGCGCGGGTGAGCACCGACCAGCAGGCGCCGGCCGGCAGCTCCACGGGCGCGGGCTCCGATCGCCACCATGCGACTCCCGCCCCGACCCCGCCGAGCACCACGGCCACCCCTCCTGCGGCGAGCCACCGCCGCCGGCGCCGCCCGCCCTCAGCCATTGACAGCCCGCATGAACAGCCCCGAACTGTCGGCCGCCCCCACCCTCACCTGGTTCGCAGCCGCCGTGGGAAGAGCCACGGATTCACCCGTCGCTCGAAATCCAGATCAACCATCCGAACCCCCCAGTTGCGCGGTCTGCCTGTCATGAAGCCCCCGGTCGACCCCGATCATCAGGGCGACTCTCCAGCAGCGTACTGATGGATCCCTGTCAATCACGTGAGTTGAGCAAGCCTTGAGGATGGACGCCTTCGCGGGGAGGGCGAAGCGTACGGGCTTGCTCGCACGCATTCGCCCAGCCCGGCTGCCACCACCGCAAGCCTGAACGGGCACGCCGCTCGTCCGGATGCCGTACCGCGACGTCGGCGTCAGAGTGTCAGTGCCACCCGCTAGCGTCAGGCCGGGCGTGGGAGACACCCCCGCCCACCGCAGGCCCCCGGACCCGCAGGCTCGAAGACCCGCAGGAGGAGGACCACCATGGCCACCTTCACGCTCGTTCCCGGTGCCGACGGCCATGCCTGGTTCTGGCACCGGCTGGTGCCCGAACTCCGGGCGCGCGGGCACGACGCCATCACGATGGACCTGCCGGGCGAGGACTCCGCGGGGCTGGAGGAATGCGCGCAGGCCGTCGTCTCCGCCGTGGAGCAGCACGGCGGCCTCACCGGGCCGCTGGTGGTGGTGGCGCAGTCGCTGGCGGGCTTCTCGGCCCCGCTGGTGTGCGGGCGGCTGCCGGTGCCCGTCGCCCAGTTGGTGCTGCTCAACGCCATGGTCCCGGTGCCCGGGGAGACCGCCGGGCAGTGGTGGGAGAACACCGGCCAGGCCGCGGCCAGGTCCGCCCACGCGGCCGCCACGGGCCGCGGTGCCGATCCCGCGTTCGACATGCAGGCCGACTTCTTCCACGACGTCCCGGCCGAGGTGACAGCGGAGGCGCTCTCGCTCGGCGGCTCGGCTCCGCCCGCCGCGCTGTTCGCGCAGCCGTGGCCGCTGACGCACTGGCCGCAGGTGCCGACCAGGTTCCTCCAGGGGCGGGACGACCGCTTCTTCCCCCTGGAGTTCCAGCGCAGGATCGTCCGTGAGCGGCTCGGCCTGGAGGTCGAGGAGGTCCCCGGCGGCCACCTGGCCGCACTCAGCCGGCCCCGGGAACTGGCCGACGCGCTGCTGCGCGCCCGGCCCGCGTAGCGGCGAGGTCGTCGCGGCTCCACGCGGCCCGGTCCGGCCGCTACTCCCAGTCGGTTCCGCGCTGGACGAAGCCCTCATCTGCCCCTTGGCCCGGTTCTGCGACGACACGCCCCAGCCACGACGACGTGTAGCGCGGGGGCGATCCCCGTCGTGACCCAGACGTCCCCCCCACCTCGACACGGCGCCGACCTGAACGCCATGGTGTGATCGAAAACGAGGTGACCGCCACCCGCCCCGGTGGCGGTCACCCTGCTCGGCAAGACCCTGCGGCACACCATCGATGTACTGCCCGCCTGGGCAGACGTGCAGCTGCCCGCCACACCGTCGACGAGCGGGAGGACGCCGGCGCCCGAGCCGCGCCCCGCCCACCCCGGGGCGGACCGCGTCACGGCTTGGCGGTCCCCCGCGACGCTCGACGCCGGCGCCGTCAGTCGGTCGGCACCTTGGCCAGGGCCGCCCGGACCGTGGCGGCCAGGTCGGGGACGTGCACACCCAAGTCACGGAGGTGGCGGGCGGTCCGTGTCACCGGCAGGTCGACGCGCCGGGCGATCCGGACGAGTTGGGCGAGCCGCATGGGCGACTCGGTCAGGTCGGGCAGCCGCTGGTCGTCGACGGTCAGCAGGCGCAGGGCCTCCCGCTGGGTCAGGTCCGCGGGGACGTCGTCATGGGACACGCGCAGTCCGTAGGACCGCAGCCGGACCACCAGCTCCCGGGGGCGCCGGCCGAGGTCCCTGGCGGCGAGGAGCAGGACGAAGAACGGGATCTCGTCGTCCGGGCCGAACCGGAACCACCAGACGTCGTCCATGTCGTCCGACGTGCTATGGAGCACGTCGTCGTAGCGGAACAGTTCGCGGTCGAGCTCGGTCGGCCGTCGGGGCAGGACCATGGTCCTGACGTGGTACGCGGCCAGCTTGTCGGTCAGGGCCCGAAGACTCAGGCCCTGGGTCTGAGCCACCTCCAAGAGCTGGTGGAAGCTGGGCGCGCTGTCCGTTCGAAACGGCGACCAGTCGACCTCCCAGCGGCCTGAGAGCAGCTCGAAGTCGTCCGGCGACTCCTGACAGGCTGCCCGGGGCGGGAGGGCGAATCCGAGCCGCTGGTACTCGGCGCGCACCTCTTCGGCGGACAGGTCCAGCCATCCCTGGGCTGCCACCAGTTGCCAGGGAGGCAGCGGTCCGACGGCGCTCGCCCAGGGCCACCGGCCGTCGTGATCCCGGCTGAGCCAGTTGACGTACGTCTGGTCGACCCCGTCGGGGAACTCGAACGGCTCCACGGCCAGGCCGTAGTGTTCGAGTCGCCGCCGTACCTCGGCCGGGCTCAGCCCCGTCCGCAGAGCGGCCTGGGCCACGTGTCCGGGAGGCACGGGACCGTCCATCCAGACGGCCCGGTGGTCGGCGATCTCGCCGTCCCGGTGGAGCAGCCGGAGATCGACCTCGTCGGGCACGCCCTCCGGCAGCCCGTCCGGCACGGAGGGGAGACCGTAGACCCGCAGCTGCTCGGCCGCCTGCCCCGGAGTCACTCCGAGTGCAGCTCCGATCTCCAGCAGGTCACCGACCGTCGCGAACGAGCGGCGATGGCCGTACCTCCCGTCGAGCCACGTCATGTCCGAGGTGTCCTGCCCGTCCAGGGCGGCGGTGTCGGCACCGATGACGAGGTCATCGACTCCGAACAGCCGTCGCCGCTGCGCCGGGCCGGCCGGATCGCAGCCGAGGCGCCGCGCTACCGCGAACACGTCGGAGCGCCTGGTGTGCCCGAACGCACCGCGGTTGCCGGTGAGCGCTTCCAGATCGGATGGGCGAGCCCTGACGACCTGGCGCGGCTCCTCCAGCTCCGGCACGAGCTCGGCCAGTTCACGTGCCAGGTCGGTGCCCCCATGGGCCAGCATGCGCCAAAGCAGGATGTGGTCCGGGAGAGAGAGGAGCGCGCCGTCCGTCAAACGTGTCGTGCGACGGTTCGCCGCCAGCAGGCTGTCGAGAATGGCCTGGTCCCAGGGAAAGCAGCCGGCCGTCGCGGGAAGCGGAGGCCGGCCGCGGTCCCCGAGTCCGCGGCCGGCCTCGAACGCCGCCTCCGCCACGAGGTCCGCCGTTCGCGGGCTGCTCTTTGCCACCTCCCGCATCCATTCCAGGGTGAGGAACCGCGCCCCGCTCGCGACCAGGTCCGGCGCCGCCGCCACGAGCAACGCCTCCACGTGGGCCGCCACGTCGTCCAGGACGGTGAGACGGTCGGTGCTTAGGTGGCGTGGCGCGTGGTCTCCGCTCAGGTTCACCACGACGCCCCGGAGCCCCGACAGCACACCGACGTTCCGGCCCGCCTCGGTCCGGAGGCCGTCCACCAGCAACATGCCCTCGGCCTCGCACCAGATCACCTGCACGCCGGGTGGACTGTCCGCCCACTCCACCAACTCCTCGCGGTCCCGGCCGATCGTCCTGCCCGTGTCCCGGGGGGCGAGGACACCGGGCTCCCACGCCTTCCGTCGCCCGCCGTGCTCAGCCGTCGTGGCGAACTCGGCGATGCGCAGGACGCCGTCCAGGGCGTCCAGGGCCGACCAGGCGCGGCGCCTCTCCCGCAGGTACAGCCGTACCCGAGTGCCCGGCCGCGTGCCCCGTTCCTCCTGCTCGACGATCCGGAACAGGTGGTTCGGCCCGAGGATATGGGCCTCGACCAACGGGCCGGGCACGCTGTCCAGTCCCATCCGGCAGGACGTCACGCGGATCTCGTCCGCGAGCATGAAGTAGGACAGCACCCCGATTCCGAACCGGCTGTTGGGGTGGAGCCGCACCGGGGGTCGCACCCGCTCCCAGGCTTCCTGCTCGAGCAGGAAGTCGGGCTGTTCAGCGAAACGGTCGCCGGCATGGGAGAACACGCCGCGCAGCTCCGCCTCGCCCATGCCGATGCCGTCGTCCGTGCACTCGAGGTAGTCACGGCCGTCCTCGTCCACCCCCTGGACGAAGTCGATCCGCCCTTCGTACGGGTGGAAGGGCCGGCCGGACCGCTCCAGGTACTGGGTCCTGGCACGCCGGTAGCGGCACGCGTCGAGGGCGTTCTGGTAGAGCTCGCGCACCGCCAGGCCGTGGTCCTTGTAGAGCTGGGTGCCGATCAGCAGACCGCGCACCCGGCGGTCGTTGAGCCGGAACCGAGCACCGCTGGTGAAGGTTCCCGGCGCCGGGACGACACCGTCGGCGGAGATCCGCGCGGGCAGCGGCGGCATCGGCTGGGTGACCCTCTCGGGTACGGCACGCCCGACGGCGAGGAGCAGGCCGTCCAGCCGTTCCGCGTGCTCGCGCAGGGCCTCGACCACCGCCTCGTGTTCGCAGACCGCTTTGAGGACGGGCAGTTCGGGCGAGCCGCCCCATGCCATCGCGCGCACGGTCCGCCGCACCCCGTCCAGGTCCACCGCGTTCGGGACGCCGATGTGCTCGACCACCGTCTCGGGGAGGACGACGGGCTCGACCGCGGCGCCGTACGCGACGGCCAGTAGCAGGCTCGCGCGCCGCTCCCGGATCCGCTGCCGTCCCGGGCCCGGCAGCAGCTCGTCGGCTTCGAGCTGACCGAGGTGCTCGGGGTGACAGATGTCCGCGCCGATCCGCAGGCCGGCGAGGAGCCGGGCCAGCCGTCGCGCGCTCAGCACCTCGGTCAGTGGACCGCCCTCCCCGGCGAGTTCGGCGGCCAGACCGGCGAGGACGTCCGCCCCCTTCCCCTCCTCGGCGAGCCAGCGGTGGTACAGCCACCAGCCGATCACCGGTGCGGCTTCCGGCCGCAGGTCGGCACGGCTGAGCAGGAGGTCGTGGCCGCCCAGGGACGACTGGTATCCGGCGCGCGGCCCGGACGCTCCGGGCCGGGGGCGCAGGTCGGCCGGGTCTGCCTCCAACCGGGAAGCCGTCAGTAGGAGTTGATGGGCCTGGTAGAGGTAGGGCAGCAGAACGAGCAGGCCGGCCTCGGCGGGGTAGAGGTCCAGCGCGCCATCGGGCTCCCCAAGCAACCATTCCACCCGGTCCGCGAACCGCGGCGCGAACTCGGGATCGGCCCACGGGTCGTCGGCGATCCGCTGCTCGGCGGTGTCGCGCAGGGCGGCCAGCCGCCCCGCCAACCGGGCCGCGTGCCGGCGGTGGGGCTCGGCGTCACGCGGCGCAGTGTGAGCCCAGACACCCGACTCCCACACAGCCCTGGTCCACGGTTCAGTCGGCGGAACGGGCTCTGCGGGCGCCTGCACCGTGACCGAGGCCGCCTGGATCACCGGCGCCTCGTACGTCCCCCCGTTGATCGTGTTCGTGACCACGTGCCGATCCACCCGCTGTCCTCCCCAGTCACTGCGTGGGCAAAGTGTAGGGGTCGGGCCGTACCAGGGTCGTGCGGTGCGGGGATCGGCGACACCGGGAACCGGTCGGACAGGACGCGACATCACTGCCGCTTCCACCGGCCCCGACCACGACGAGGCGGCCCGGGCCCTCGCCACAGCGCTCATCCGGCCAGAGTGTTCCACACGACAGGATGTCAGGCCGGCTCCGCGGCCTGGCGCAGGAGCACCGTCGACGAGACCGCGGCGGCGTACCAGGTGTTCGCCGTCTCGTCCGCGGCCGGGGCCCAGGCGGCCACCACCGGGAGTGCGCAGTGGTCGCCGGCCTCCAGGGGTGGCAGCGTCCAGGAGAGGTCGTGGTGGCGGGCGAAGTCGACGCCCCACCCGTTGAACGCGTTGGCGTGCACCTCGTCGATCAGCGCCGCCCACCGCCGGGGCGCCTCGCCCGTTTCGGCCGACCAGCAGATCGCCTCCTCGTCGTTGCCGCCGACGGTGAGGCGGGTCGTCTCGTCGTCCACCGTGATCGCGGCCAGGCCCTGGCCGCCGTCCCAGCCCGCGTCGGCGGTCTCCGGGAGCCGCAGGGGCAGCCCCGCCGAGAACCGCACCCGCCGGAGCGGCCGGACGGCGTCGATCCGCCAGACCGCCGCACGGCAGCCGGTCAGCGGGCCCCAGGCCTCGGGGTCGAGCCGGGCGTCGTACGGGGTCAGCAGCAGCTCGACGCGCGCCGCGGGGCGGGTCCAGCGGGCGACGCTGCGGCCTCCCGCCAGGTCGAACCGTTCGTCGGGCAGTGGCGGGAGGCCGTCGTCGCCGATGGCCGTGGCGAAGGTCAGCGGGCCGAACGGCGTGTCGACGGACGGCCGGTCGGACGGCCGCACGCGGGTGCGGGGAACGGTGGGGAGCAGCACCGCGCCAGCCTAGGGGGCCCCGGCACGGGCTGCGCGCCACTACCCCGCCGGGGTCCCGCCGGTCCTCGCCCGGCTCCGCTGCGGCGGCAGGCAGGGCCCGCTGCGCGGCGCCGACTCGGCCAGGTGCCGTCGGACGGAGCCCATGAGGCCCGCGGCCTCCCGCAGGTGCAGCGCCTCCATGGACGGGGCCCCGGGGCACGGCCGGCTCGACCACCGGTGGGCCGCTTCGAGGGACCGCAGTGCCTGCGCCAGCAGGTCTCCGCATCCGCGCATCGAGGTGACCTGGGCCAGCTCCCGGACGGTGCGGCCGAGCAGGATGCCCAGGTCCTCGGCGTCCGGCCACGCCCCGTCGCTGAAGTCGTGGCCCCAGAACGAGAGCTGCGAGGCGCACGCGCCGAGATAGACCGAGGACCTCTCCTGCCAGAAGGGTGAACGCGACACGGGTGGCGGAGACTGGTCCGGGGCTGTCAGCACCCGGACATGATCGACCCAACTGCGCTACCCCGCAGGCGAATCCGCGAATCCTGTAGACGTCCTGATACACACGCGCCCCGCCGACCACCACGCGAGGGGCCGGTGAGGGAGAAGTGTCGCGTGTGGTGCTTCGGGTCGCCGCGGTGCCCATCGGCAGCGGTTCCGGAGCCGAGCCGCCCGAGTCGCCCGCTTCAGGGCTTCGGTCCGCCGTTGTCACCGTCGTCCGACGGCGCACCGCCCGCGCTCCCCCGCGAGCGGTGCCGCCGCAGGAACCAGACCAGCAGGGCGACGGCGACGATCCCGGCGATCGCGATGGCGGCGACCCGGCCGACGGTGCCCTCGACCCTGGTGTAGGCGGCTCCGGCGAAGTAGCCCAACAGGGTGAAGCCGACACCCCACGCGACACCGCCGAGGGCGTTGTAGAACAGGAACCGGCGGTACGGCATCCGGGACATCCCGGCCAGCGAGGGCACCAGCGGGCGGAAGAAGGCGACGAAGCGGCCGACGAAGACGGCCGCCGGCCCGCGCCTGCGGATCAGGTCCTGCGCCGTGCCGACCCGCTCGACGTGGCGCCGCAGCGGGCGGGTGCGGAGGATGGTCGGGCCGAGGTGGCGGCCGATCTCGTAGCCGACGGTGTCGCCGAGGACGGCCGCGCAGACCACGACGAGGACCATCCAGGCGAGGGAGACGCTGCCCCGGTGGGCGAGGAAGCCGCCGAGGACGGCGGCGGTCTCGCCGGGGATGAAGAAGCTGAAGAACAGGGCGTCCTCGGCGAGGACCATGCCGCCGATGGCCGCGTACACGACCGGGCCGGACAGGCTGCGCAGCCAGTCGGTGATCGCGTGCATCGGCCACACCTCGTCGGCGATCGTGCCTGTTTCCGCCCCAATGTAACGCTTGCCTTCGTGTCACCTCCGCCAGAACAGGTGGTGCGTCACCCCGCTCGGGCTGGGGACGACGTCCAGGTGGAAGCGGTCGAGCAGCTCGTCGGGGGACTCCCAGAGACGTACGCCGGATCCGAGCTTCACCGGCGAGACCGCCACGTGCAGGGTGTCGACGAGGTCGGCGTCGAGGAACTCCCGGATGGTGGTGGCCCCGCCGCCGAGCCGGACGTCCTTGCCCTGGGCGGCCTCCCGCGCCCGTTCCAGGACGGTGGCCGGGTCGCCGTCGACGAAGTGGAACGTGGTGTCGCCGAGCGTCAGCGAGGGGCGCTCGTGGTGGGTCAGGACGAACACCGGGGTGCGGAACGGGGGCTCGTCGCCCCACCAGCCCTGCCACTCGTGGTCCTGCCAGGGGCCGCGCTGGGGACCGAACTTGTTGCGGCCCATGATCTCGGCGCCGATGTTGCGGGCGTAGTCCCGGGTGAGGTAGTCGTCGAGGCCGCGACTGCCCCCGGGGTCGGTGCGCATGGGCCAGCTCGCCGTGGCGCCGGCCCAGGAGAAGAGCCGCCCGGGGTCGACGTGGCCGAACGGCCGCTCCAGGGTCTGGTCCTCACCGGCGCCGATCCCGTCGCTGGAGACGTTGAAGTTCTGGACTCTGAGCAGTTGAGCCACGTGGTGCTCCTCCTGTGTCGTCGACGGCACGGCCGGGATCCGCCGTCCCGCCGATTGTTGCACCCCCCACTGACAATGACGGACGCACCGTCAGACCGGCTGCCCGGCCGACGCGTTCAGGCCCCGTCCCAGGTCCGGCAGGCCGGTTCGTGCCAGGTCCTCCGCACGACCAGGCCGGCCCGGGTGAGGTGCTCGCTGGACCAGGTCCGGCAGCATCCCGCTCCGCTCCGCCGGGGCGGCGCCGACGGCTTCTGGACGCGCAGCGGGACTGGGGCCGCAGGCCCGGCGGCGGGGGTGTGGACGGCGGCGGCGGTGTGTGCGGCGGGGGTGCGCACGGGGGCGGTCGGACGGTGCTGCCGGCGCCGGGAGTGCCTGGCCGAAGGAGTCGTCATGCCGGAGGCTCTGCCCCGTACCCGGCCCCGCCGAACCAGTCCACCACCCGGACGGCCCAACGCCGGCACCGGCCACCGGCCGCTGACCTGCCGGTTCGCCCGACCCTACGCCCCCGCCGCCGGCCGCGGACCCGGCGTGCGCACGGCGGCTGCACGCCCCCGCCGCGCGGTGGATCCCGCCTCCGTCACCGGGGATCCACCGCGCACGGCCACACCGCCGGGCCCCGCGCCGTCACCGCGTCCGCAGGTTCAGGACGAGGTCGCGCGGCAGGCCGTGGGTGTCGTGGAGGTAGTGGAGGTCGTCCTCGGTCAGCGGGCCGCGGAAGCGGGGTCGGGAGAGCACCTGGCGGCCGCGTTCCAGGAGACGGCCGAACCGGCGCTCCTCGTCGAGCAGGACCTGGCGCACCTGCTCCGGGTCGACGTCCTGGCGGAAGCGGTCCAGGGTGTGCCGGACCAGTTCGACCGGCAGGTCGCCGAGGCCGCGCTGCGGGTCGTCCCGGCGGAGCACGGTGAGCACCCGGCGCACCAGTCGGCGCAGCACGTAGCCGCGACCGGTGTTGGTCGGGCGGACGCCGTCGCCGATGACGACGACGGCCGAGCGCAGGTGGTCGCAGACCAGCCGCAGTGACGGTTCGTCCAGCCGCCACACGGTGGGGACGTGGTGGCGCCAGGGGTCGAAGACGTCGCACTCGAAGACCGACGACCGGCCCTGCAGCAGCGAGGAGAGCCGTTCCAGGCCGAGTCCGGTGTCGATGTTGCGCTGGGGCAGCGGCACGAGCGTGCCGTCCTCGAGGCGCCGGTGGCGCATCATCACGTGGTTCCACACCTCCACCCAGCGGTCGTCCTGGGTGGGCGTCGACCGCGGCGGGGTGTCGCCGGTCCACAGGAAGATCTCCGAGTCCGGGCCGCAGGGGCCAGTCGGCCCGTTGGACCACCAGTTGTCCTCGACGGTGAGCTCGACGGGCACGCCGCGGTCCTGCCACAGCTCCAGCGAGCCGGTGTCCGGACCGACCTGGTCGTCGCCTCCGAAGACGGTGACGTGGAGCAGGCCGGGATCGATGCCGAAGCCGTCGGTGAGCAGCCCGTAGCCCCAGTCGAGGCTCTGCGGGCCCTCGTAGTCGCCGAGGGACCAGGTGCCGAGCATCTCGAAGACGGTCAGGTGGGTACGGTCGCCGACCTCGTCGAGGTCCGTGGTGCGCAGGCAGCGCTGGACGTTGACGAGCCGACTGCCGAGCGGGTGCGGGCGCCCCTCCAGGTGGGGCGTGAGGGGGTGCATGCCGGAGGTGGTGAACAGCACCGGGTCGCCGGGCGGGGGCAGCAGGGTCGAGCCCGTGATCCGGTGGTGGCCGCGCTCCTCGTAGTACTCGATGAAGGTGCGGACGAGTCGGTCGGTGTTCATGGGGGTGGCTCCTTCGCGTGGGCCGTGGTGGGGCGCCGGAGGACTGGTCCACGCGATCATCGGGGCCGAGGAGGGAACGCCTCGGGGCCACCACCGGCGGACCGTGTCCGGTCGCCGGGGGGTGAGGGGTACGTCAGGCGGCGGCAACCGGCGAGCTGGTCGCTCGCGCGGTAGCGGTGTTCGGGCCGGTGACGTTCATGGGACCGAGGGTAACGCGCTCCGCTCCCCCGGTGCACCCGGTTTTCCGCCCAGCACTCCCGGAGCCCCCGGAAGGCCGCTCCTCGCCTCGCGCCGACGCCCGGCCCGGGGCGAGGACGCGCCGCGCCGCCGTCACCGCCGGTACGGGCTCGGCTCCCAGGCCTTGCCGCCGATCGGGTAGACGTACTGCGGCCGGCCCTTGATCGCGCTGGTGTGGAACGGCGTGCCGTGGCCCAGGTCGACGGGAAAGGTCCCCTTCCGGTTGCCGCTGGTCCACTCCAGTTCCAGGTACCAGGTCACGTCGTGGGCGGTGGTCTCGGCGGTGACCTCGATGACCTCCGGGTCGCCCTCGCTGACCTTGACCGGCAGGCCCTTGCTGCCCTCGGTGACGACCGGACGGGGGCGGGCCGCGTCCAGGTCGAGGTCGTAGGAGTGGACTTCGACCCCGCCGCCGCAGCCCTCGCCCATGGAGTAGGCGTTCCAGGCGAGCGGGGCCGCGCTCCGGACGATCCGGACGTTGAGGGCCGTCAGCACCACGGTGTCCTTGCCGGTGCCCTGCACGGTGAGGTTGATCGCCTGGTAGTGGCCGGGAACGGCACCGACCCCGGCGGCCCAGCCCTTCACGTCCTGCACGGCGGGCGGCCGGGGGACCTCGGACGGCGGGCGGTTCACCACGTACTGGTCGCAGGCGGAGTCCCAGCCGGCCGGCGCGACCGAGACGGTGATCGGGGCCGGGTCGGTCCCGCCGGCCGGCCCCGACGGGAGCACGTCGGCACCGACGGCGGGCGGCGGGGAGCCGGGGGCGGACGGCACGTCGTGGACGCCCGGGGTCGAGGGTCCGGCGGAGGGCGTGACGCCCTCGGCCCGGGCCGGCGGCGTGGCGGCGTCGGTGTGCGCCTTCAGACCGGCGGCGACGGCTCCGACGGTGGCCAGCACCGCGGTGGCCGTCACCGCGGCGAGCACGCCCCGGTGACGGACGTGCCAGCGGCGCGGTACGACGGGGCCGCGGCCCGGGTCCGCACCGACGACGGCCGGGGCGTCGACGGGCTCGGTGCCGGAGGCGGGCTCGACCTCCCCCACGCCTCCCCTGCCCGCGGCCGCCTCCGCGGGCTCTGCCGCTGTGACCACTCCCGTCGTCGCCCCCGCGTCCGCCTCCCGGGCCGCCGGGCCCTCGTCCGCGTCCACCGCCGCCGGCACGGGGGCGGCGCTGGGCGCCCTGTTCCCCCGCATCGCATCGGCGACGACCCAGAGGCGGTACAGCTCGACGAGTTCGGCCGGCGTCGCCTTGCACAGCCGCGCGAGCTGGTCCAGCGGGGCGAACTCCGTCGGCGTCACATCGCCGTTGCAGTAGCGGTGGAGCGTCGAGGTGCTCAGGTGCAGCTTCTTCGCCAGCACGCCGTAGCTGAGCCCCGACCGACTCTTCAGCTCCTGGAGCAGCTGCGCCGGCCCGTTCGTCTCCCTCAACTCCGCGATCCCCTCTGGCACTGTTCCCCCGCCTCGCTCTTGATCCCCGGGAGGGAAGTACGCCGTGTACGGTCCGGCGGTTCCCGCTCCGGTGCCCGCGCGGGCGGCGGACCAGCGCGCCGGGGGCGTGTCCGTCACCCGTCACGCCGCCCGTTCGTCCCACGGACGCGTCCCAGGAAGGTTACGACCTCCCAGGTCACGGGAGGTAACGGCGGTCCGGTGTCCCTGATCGACCGTCCCCGGTCGCGGCCGGGGCGAGCCGGCGGAGAAGCTCTCGACGGGCGCCGGGAGGAAGCTGCCGTGCGCGCTCTCGGGGCGCCCGCCTGCGAACACGTTCGGCCGGAGGACCCGAGGGCACTCCTCGGGTCCTCCGGCCGAACGGCCGACTCAGCGCGTCGACTCAGCCCGTCGACTCAGCGCGTCGACTCAGCGCGTCGGCTCAGCACACAGACTCAGCACGTAAAGCTCAGCGCACAGACTCACCACGCCGGCTCAGCGCCGCCGGCCCGCGTAGGCGGGCGACACCAGCGCGATCAGCACCGCCGCCACGCCGACCTGCAGCAGGTGCCGGATCCAGTCGATGCCGCCGGTGTGCCGCACCCCGAAGTAGGACGCCGCGGCATTGCCGAGCACGGCACCCGCGGCGCCGACGAGGACGGTCAGCCACAGCGGGACGGGCTGACGGCCCGGCAGCACGAGCTTCGCCAGCAGACCCACCACCAGGCCTGCGACCAGGGCCCACAGGATCGTCACGGTCTTCTCCCCTCGTTCGACTCCGACCCGATCGGACTACCGTGTGCCCCCGCCCCCGGACTTCATGCCTGCCCGCGTGCCGCGCCGCCGTCGGGCGGGCCGGCCCTCCCCGGCGGCCGAGGGTCACGGGACTCAGGTCGCCGTCTGGTCGGGCCTGGTCAGGTCTCCGGCTGGTCGGGCCTGGTCAGGTTGACGCCGTTGCGGGGGTCGAAGACGTGCATGCGGGAGGCGTCGATCCGCAGGTCCAGCCGGGCGCCCTCGGCCGCGCGGGTGGCGGGGTTCAGCCGGGCGACGACGTGGTGCTCGCTCATCCCGGTGTCGGCCCGGCCCGAGTCGGCGGCGAGCTCGGCGAGTTCCTCGGCGTGGGCGGGCCCGCCGGTCTCGGCGAAGTGCACGAACACGTCGGAGCCGACGGACTCGCGCACGTCCACGGTGACGGTGAAGTGCGGGCCCGCACCGTGGTCGTCGACGAGGTCGGCGTCCTCGAAGTCCTCGGGGCGGATCCCCACGATGACGTCCCGCGGCGCGTCCGCCCGTTCCAGGACGCGGCGCGTGCGGTCGTCCAGGGGGAGGTCGCCGAGGGAGGTGCGCAGGGCGCCCTGTTCGACGGTCGCGGCGAGGAAGTTCATGCCGGGCGAGCCGATGAAGCCGGCGACGAAGAGGTTCGCCGGCGCGTCGTAGAGGTGCTGCGGCTCGCCGACCTGCTGGACGACGCCGGCGCGCATGACGACCACCCGGTCGCCGAGGGTCATGGCCTCGACCTGGTCGTGGGTGACGTAGACGGTGGTGGTGCCCAGGCGTCGCTGGAGGGCGGCGATCTGGGTGCGCATCTGGACCCGGAGCTTGGCGTCGAGGTTGGACAGCGGCTCGTCCATCAGGAACACCTTGGGGTCCCGGACGATGGCCCGGCCCATCGCGACCCGCTGGCGCTGGCCGCCGGAGAGGTTGGCCGGACGGCGCTCGAGGTGCTGGGTCAGGTCGAGGATGCCGGCGGCCTCCTCGACCTTGGCCGCGATGGTCGCCTTGTCGACCTTGGCGAGGCGCAGCGCGAAGCCCATGTTCTCCCGGACGGTCATGTGCGGGTAGAGCGCGTAGCTCTGGAACACCATGGCGATGTCGCGGTCCTTGGGGGCGCGGTCGTTGACGACCTGTCCGCCGATCCGCAGGGTGCCCTCGGTGATGTCCTCCAGCCCGGCGATCATGTTCAGGGTGGTGGACTTTCCGCAGCCGGACGGTCCGACCAGGATGACGAACTCCCCGTCGGCGATGGTGAGGTCGAAGTGGTGGACGGCGAGCGCGCCGTCGGGGTAGCGCTTGGTGATGCCGTCGAGGACGATCTCGGCCACGGTCCGCCTTCCTGGTCCGCCCGGTGGGGCGGTCTCATCCCTTGACTGCGCCGGCGGTGAGGCCGGCGACGATACGGCGCTGGAACAGCAGGACGAAGATCACGATCGGGATGGTGATGACCACCGCCGCGGCGGCGATGGATCCGGTCGGCTGCTGGAACTGCGAGCTGCCGGTGAAGAAGGCGATGGCGGCCGGGACGGTCCTGGCCGAGGTCGTCGAGGTCAGCGAGATCGCGAACAGGAAGTCGTTCCAGCAGAAGATGAAGACGAGGATGCCCGTGGTGAACACGCCGGGCGCCGCCAGCGGGGCGATCACCAGCCGGAAGGCCTGCCACGGGGTGGCGCCGTCCACCTTGGCCGCCTTCTCCAGGTCCCAGGGAATCTCCCGGAAGAACGCCGACAGCGTGTAGATCGCCAGCGGCAGCGAGAAGGTCATGTACGGGATGATCAGGCCCGCCCAGGTGTCGAAGATCCCCAGCACGCGCTCGATGTTGAACAGCGGCGAGACCAGCGAGATCGGCGGGAACATGGCGATCAGCAGCGAGACGCCGATCAGCAGCCGTTTGCCGGGGAAGCGCAGCCGCGCCACCGCGTAGGCGGCCATGGTGCCGAGGACGACCGCGATGGTCGTGGCGATCACCGAGATGCCGATCGAGTTGATCAGGGCGCGGGTGAACTCGGACGTCTGGAAGATGCCCCGGTAGTTCTCCCAGGTCCACTCGCGCGGGATGAAGTCGCCGTCGGTGAGCGTGCTCGGCGTCTTGAAGGAGAGCGCCACGATCCACCACACCGGGAACAGCGCGTACAGGACGACGATCAGGTTGGCGACGCCCCAGCTCGACAGGGTGCGGGTGTGGCTGCTCATCTGCGCTCCGGTTCGCCGCCCGGCGCGGCGGCGCCGAAGACCTTGATGAAGACGACGGCGATGACCACCACGCAGAGGAAGATCAGGACCGAGATCGCCGACCCGATGCCCAGGTTCAGAGCCGTGAAGAGGTTGTCGTAGCCGAGGATCGACACCGAACCGGTGTCGTTGGAGCCGCCGGTCAGCACGTAGATGTTGTCGAAGACGCGGAACGCGTCCAGGGTGCGGAAGAGCAGGGCGACCAGGATCGCCGGCTTCATCAGGGGCAGGATCACCAGGCGCAGCCGCTGCCAGAACGTCGCGCCGTCGACCATGGCGGCCCGGACGGTCTCCTCGGGGACCAGCGCCAGGCCCGCGAGCAGCAGCAGGGCCATGAACGGCGTGGTCTTCCACACCTCCGCCAGGATGATCAGGCCGATCGCCTGCCACTGGTCGGTCAGCGGGGCGCTGCCCTCCGGCAGGAGTGCGGCGAGGTAGCCGACACCGGGCGTCCAGGCGTACTGCCAGGAGTAGGCGGCGACCACGGTGACGATGCCGTACGGGATCAGCACCGCCGTCCGGACGGTCCCGCGGCCGAACACCGTACGGTGCATCACCAGGGCGAGCGCCATGCCGAGCACCAGCTCGATCACCACCGAGACCACCGTGATCAGCACCGTCACCCACAGCGCCTGCCACCAGAACGGCGAGCTGAGCACCGCACCGTAGTTGGACAGCCCCACCCAGTGGGCCTGCTGAGGGAAGCGCAGGTCGTAGCGCTGGAGCGAGAGGTAGACCGCGTAGGCGATCGGGTAGGCGGTGACCGCCAGCATCACGACGGCGGCGGGCGCGCACAGCAGCAGTCCCAGCCGGCGCTCCTGGCGGGCGCCCTCGGAATGCCCCGCGCTCTTCTTCTTCCCGGCCGGGTCGCCGAGTGCGGTGGCAGGTGTCACGGGATCAGCCCCTTGGAGCCGAGGGCGGCCTCGATCTGCCCGCGGAGGTCGGCCACGCTGCTCTCCGGGCGGATGTCGGCGGGCGGTGAGAGGGTGTGCGAGATGGCGATGGACACGTTCTGGTAGGCGGGGGTCTGCGGCCGGACGCTGGCGTTGTCCAGCGCGGTCAGCACGTCGGCCGCGAACGGGTAGCTCTCGGTGAGCTCGGCCGCCTGGTAGAGGCTGCGCAGCGACGGCGGCAGGCCGCCCTTCAGCGCGTTGGTGAGCTGGTTCTCCCGGTCCCGCAGGCACAGGGTGGCCTCGAACGCGAGGTCCGGGTGCCGGCTGTACGCGCCGACGGCCAGGTCGATGCCGCCGATCGTGACGGTCGCCGGCCGGCCGGGCAGCACCGACGGGTAGGGCGCCCAGCGGAAGTGCTGGAACAACTCGGGCTGGTTGCTCTTCATGGACGGGTAGACGAACGGGTAGTTGAGCTCGAACGCGGCCGTCCCCGACTCCATCGCCAGCCGGTTCTGGTCCTCCATCTGGTTGGGCAGCGAGGGGTCGGCGGCCGCCGAGGTCGCGGTGTCGTGCATCACCTGTGCGGCCTGCACCGCCGGCGGACCGAGCGAGGGGGCCTGCGCGTCCGGGGTGAGGATCGACCCGCCCGCGCTGGTGATCAGGGTGTTGAACCAGACCGTCAGGCCCTCGTACTGCGCGCCCTGGATCTCCACGTAGTGCGGCTTGCCCTGCTTCGCCAGCGCGTCCGCCTGCGCCAGCATCTCCGCCCAGGTCTTCGGCGGGTCGGGGACCAGGTCGTCCCGGTACCAGAGCAGTTGGGTGTTCGAGTTGTACGGCGCCGCGAACAGCCGCCCCTGCCAGGTCGCGGTCCGCACCGCCGCCGCGAGGGTGTCCGCGGTGGCCCGGTCCTTCATCGCCCCGGTCCACTCCCGGATCCAGCCCGCCTGCGCGAACTCCGCCGGCCAGGTCACGTCCAGCCCCAGGACGTCCACCTCGGCGTCGTGCGCGGCCATCCGGCGCACCAGTTGCTGCCGCTGCCCGTCGGCGCCGCGCGGCAGCTTGTTGTACTTGATGCTGTACCGGCCGCCGGACTGCTGACCGCAGCGGTCGGCGGCCTGCTGCAACGCCCCCGAGTCGTCGGGGAAGTTGTACCAGTTCAGCGTGACCGGGCCGCCCTGCGCGCTGCTCCCGCAGCCCACCAGGCCCGACGCGAACACCAACAGGCCCGCGGCGGCGGTGAGCCACCGTGAGCGGAAGCTGCGGATACCCGGCATCACTCTCCCGGAACGGGGACGAACGGGACGGGACGGACCGCACCACGGTAGCCCGGCACGGCTCCGCCCGACCCCGCCCTCCGGCCCGCCACGCCGCGAGGTCCAGCCGAACGGCCCCGTCCACCGACCACGGGTCCCGGCCGGTCGGACCCGGTCGCGGGGCCGGTCAGACCTGGTCGCGGGGCTCGGCGACGGGGGCGGCGACGGGGGCGGGGTCTGCGGGTGCCGCGGCGGGAGGGGTGTCGTCGTCCGTGCCGAGGCGGTCGAGGAGGCGGAGCCCGTCCTCGGCGGGGCTCCCGGGGGGCGCGGACAGCACCACCACCTCCATGCCCGACTCGTCCGGGAGCGTGAAGTTCTCCTGGTGCAGTTCCAGCAGACCGACCAGCGGGTGCCGGTACGCCTTTCGCCCGTGGGTGCGGGCCCGCACGTCGGCGCGGGCCCAGAGGCGGCGGAAGCGCTCGCTGCCCATGGCCAGCTCGCCGACGAGCGAGGCCAGGCGGGGGTCGTCGGGGTACTTGCCGACGGCCAGGCGCAGGTGCCCCACCACGTCGAGGGTGCAGTTCTCCCAGTCCGCGTAGAGACCGTGCTCCGCCTCGTCGAGGAAGATGTGCCGGGCGATGTTGAGGCCCGGCATCGGCCGGCCGAAGAGGAGCCCGGCGAGCCGGTTCCCGGCGAGGGCGTCCAGGCGGTGGTCCATGATCAGCGCGGGTGCGCCGGTGACCAGACCGAGGACGCGCAGCAGCTCCGGCCGGACCCGGCCGCCCGGCGTCCTCGCCCGGCGGCGGCGCTGCCGGGCCAGCCGGTGGAGGTGTTCGCGCTCGGTCTCGTCGAGGTCGAGGACCCGGGCCAGCGCGTCGAGGACCTGCTCGGACGGCTGGGTCGCGCGGCCCTGCTCCAGGCGCACGTAGTAGTCCACGCTCACTCCGGACAGGTGCGCGACCTCCTCGCGGCGCAGCCCCTCCACCCGGCGGCGGCTGTCGACGGGGATGCCGACGGCCGCCGGGTCGACCCGGGAACGCCTGGTCCGAAGGAAACCCGCAAGATCGTCCATGCCCCGAGTATGGCGGCGGCCGCGCCCCGTGAGGGTGGTCCTGCCAGTACCAGGAAGTCCGGTCCTACGGAAGTCGCGGCCCTGAACACCGGGCCGCGGGGCGCCCAGAATCGGGGCATCCGATCCGAAGGAGTTCCCGTGAAGACGCTGATCGTCCACGCCCACCCGGAGCCGAAGTCGCTCAACGGCTCGCTGAAGGACCTCGCGGTGTCCACCCTGGAGACCGCCGGGCACGAGGTGCGCGTCAGCGACCTGTACGCCATGAACTGGAAGGCGGTGGTGGACGCCGCGGACTACGGCCCCGAAGCCTCGAACCCCTTGAAGGTCCCGCTGGACTCCGGCCGCGCCTTCGAGCGGGGAACGCTCGGCCCGGACGTCCGCGCCGAGCAGGAGAAGCTGCTCTGGGCCGACACGATCGTCTTCCAGTTCCCGCTGTGGTGGTACACGATGCCCGCGATCCTCAAGGGCTGGGTGGACCGGGTGTTCACCTACCGCTTCGCGTACGGCGTCGGCGAACACAGCGCCACCAAGTACGGCGAGCGCTTCGGCGAGGGCACCCTCGCGGGCCGGCGGGCCCTGCTGTCGGTGACCGTCGGCGGCCCGCAGTCCCACTACGGCGCCCGCGGGATCAACGGCCCCGTCGACGACCTGCTGTTCCCGTTCCAGCACGGCATCCTCTACTACCCGGGCATCGAGGTGCTGCCGCCGTTCGTCGTGTACGGCGCCGACCGGATCACCGACGAGGACTACCCGGCCGTCGCCGGGGCCTGGGAGCAGCGGTTGCTCACCCTGGAGTCGACCGAGCCGATCGCGTACCGGCCGCAGAACTTCGGCGACTACGAGATCCCCTCGCTGCACCTGAAGGAGGGCCTGGAGCCCGCGGGCCGCACGGGCTTCGGCCTGCACGTGCGCGGCTGACCGCCGCCCCGGCCCGGAGCGGCGGCGCGCGCCGGGCGGGGCGTCAGCCGATCAGGGCGGCGGCCTGCTCGCGCGCCTGGCGGAGCCAGTCGGCGCGTTCGGCGGCGGGCGCGTCGGTGACGGTGCGGAACACCGTCCGCCGGACGTCGGTGACGCCGACGTACGGCAGCACGCAGGCCGCCCACACCCGCTCGAGCGGGTCGCCGAACTCGTCGCGCTCCCGGGCCTCGGGCGTGTCCGAGGTGTTCAGCACCAGGGCCCGCCCGGCCCGCAGGAGCCCGGCCGGTTCGCCGTCGGCCGTGCCGAGCTTGTAGGCGACGCCGGGGGCCAGCACCCGCTGCACCCAGCCGACCAGGACGGCGGGCGGCATGCCCCACCAGTTGGGGTGGATCAGCACGAGGCCGTCCAGGGTGGCCACCTCGGCCCGGTGCAGGGCGAGCACGGGGTCGGCGGACGGGTCCGCCGCGTCCACCGTGCCGGTCTCCTCGGCGGTCAGCAGCGGCGGGAAGCCCTCCGCGTGGAGGTCGTGGGCCCGCACCTCGCAGCCGCGCCCCCGCAGTTCGTCCACCACCGCCTCGTACAGCGCGTGGTTGAAACTGCCCGGCCGCGGATGCGCCAGGTAGACCCCGATCGTGCTCATGGCCCGTCCCCCTCCGAGTGGTCGCCGACCGCGATCGTACGTCGTGCGCGCGGCGGGGCCCCGGCGCGGGCCGCCCCGCCGCCCACGGGCGATCCACGGGACGCCCGCGGAACGCCCCGCTCCGGACCAGGGGTGCTCCGCGGCGCCTGCCTGCGGGTGAACGGGACGGCGGGGCCCGGCGCGTCGTCCGGGGCCGGCCGCGGCCGAGGGGATAACGGCGGGGACGGGTCGGCGCGGTGCTGACCGAGAACCTGCCGGGAGCGGCCATGAGCACGATCATCGGGACCTGGAACCTGGAGAACTTCTGCCGCCCCCTACCGGCCGGCAGCCCGCCCGGCGCGGGCACGTGCGCGGCCAAGGACCAGGCGACGTACGACGCCAAGGTCGAGGCCCTGGCCGGCGTCATCACCGAGATCGGCCCGGACCTGCTGGGGGTGCAGGAGGTGGGCGGCCAGGAGCCGCTGGACGACCTGGTGGCCCAGCTGCCGGGCACCTGGCACACCTCCCTGTCGGACCACCCCGACCCGCGCGGCATCCGGGTCGGCGTCATCAGCCGCTTCCCCCTGCTGGACGTCCGGCAGCGCAAGGACTTCCCCGGCCACCTCCGCCCCGTCCAGGTCGAGGACGACGGCGTGCCCGGCAACGAGACCGGCGAGATGGGCCGGGGCGCCCTGGCCGTACGGGTGGAACCCGCCCCGGGCCGGAGCCTCCAGGTGGCCGTCTGCCATCTCAAGTCGAAGCTGCTGACCTTCCCCGACGGGCAGCACAGCACCGCCGACGAGCGCCTGCGGGCCCGCTACGAGGCCTACGCGCTCTTCCGCCGCACCGCCGAGGCCGTCACCGTGCGCGCCCTGGCCGACGAGCTGCTCCAGGGCGACGGCCGGACCCACGACGTCGTCGTGCTGGGCGACCTCAACGACGAGTGGCAGGCCGCCACCACCCAGATCCTCTACGGGCCGCCCGGCTCCCAGCTGGGCACCGGCGGCTTCGACCGCCCCGACCGGGGCGACGCCGAGCGCCTGTGGAACCTCGCCCCCAGGATCCTCGAACAGGGCGGGTTCTCCCGCGTCTTCGAGGGCCAGCACGAGCTCATCGACCACGTCCTGATCAGCCACTCGTTGCTGGCGGGGTTCCGGACGGTGTCCACCGGTGGCGGCAAGCTGCCCAACGTCCTGGAGGCCCGGCCGGCCGCGCCGCACGACAGGCCCTCCGACCACTCACCGGTGGTGGCGGCCTTCGACCTGTAGCGGCGGCGGGGCCGGGGAGAGCGCGGCGGGGGAGGCCGGTCGGTGCCGGACTCCCCCGCCGGGGGTGACGGAGCGGCGTGCGGCCCGGACGGCGGGGTCCGTGCCGCGGAGCGCCGCCCGCGCCGTCAGCCCTGCTTGATCGCGGAGATGTCGAACTCCAGGACGACCTTGTCGCCGACCAGGACGCCGCCGCCCTCCAGGGCCGCGTTCCAGGTCACCCCGAACTCCTTGCGGGAGATGGTCACCGAGCCCTCCAGGCCGACCCGCAGGTTGCCGTACGGGTCGACGGCGTTGCCCGTGTACTCGAAGTCGATGGAGACCGGGCGGGTGACGTCCTTGATGGTGAGGTCGCCGGTGACCCGGTACTCGGTGTCCGAGTGCCGCTCGACCGCGGTGCTGCGGAAGGTGATGTCGGGGAAGGCGGGGGCGTCGAGGAAGTCGTTGGTGCGCAGGTGCTGGTCGCGCTGTTCGACTCCGGTGTCGATGCTCTCGGCCTTGATCACCACCTGGCCGGTCGAGCGGGACGGGTCGGAGCCGTCCAGGTGGGCCGTGCCCTCGAACTGGTGGAACGCACCGCGGACCTTGGTCACCATGGCGTGGCGGGCGACGAAGCCGATCCGGGTGTGGGTGGGGTCGAGGACGTAGTCCCCGGTGAGCGCGGCGAGGCCGGCGGTCGTGGTCACGATGTCTCCGTAGGGCCTGGATCCCGACGGCGGTCCCGCCCGGATCGGTCCCGGGTCACGCTAGGGCGTGATCCGTTCGCGGCCCCGCCGAACGCGCGGTGCGCCGCCGGAGTGCACCCTGACCGGTGACCCCACGAGCACCCGCGGCGATCGTCCGACCGGATGATGTTCGGCCCACACGCCGTCACCGTGCCCCGGACAGCCCGGACCACGACTCCGGCGTCCCTACGATTCCGCCGTGAGCGCCCCGGCGTCCGTGCCCGGGGCCTGCGGCCCGCGCGCCGCGGGCCGCGGGCCGGCGTCGGGCCCGGTCCGACAGCCCGGGGCCGCCTCCTCGACCCGGGGTTCCACGACCCCAGAAACGGCGGAACGCATGAGACCGACGATCCGAGGCCGGCCTGCCCGGCGCCGGCCTCACCCCCGAGAACCCGCTCGCCGGGCTGAACCAGATCGCCCGGCAGGTGCACGACGCGGGCATCACCCGGGTCGACGGCGACGTGATCGTCGACCCCCGGCTGTTCACTCCCCCGGCACTCGACCCGCAGCCCACCCCGATGATCATCAACGACAACCTCATCGACCTGCTCACCACCCCGACGGCCGCCGGGCAGCCCGCCCAGCTGATGTGGCGCCCGCAGGTGGCGCCGTACCAGGTCAGCTCCACCGTCCGGACGGTGGAGGCCGGCGGCCCGACCGACGTCCAGGTCTCCGCCTCCCCCGACGGCACCCGGATCGCCCTCTCCGGCACGATCGCCGCAGACGCCCAGCCCCTGCTGCGGGTCTCGAACATCCAGGACCCGAACGCCTTCGCCCGCACCGCGCTGATCGAGGCGCTCGCCCGCGCCGGCGTCACCGTCACCGCCGACCCGACCGGCCCCAACCCGCAGGACGCCCTGCCCGCCGACTACACCGGCGACCCGCAGGTCGCCGCCTTCGTCTCCCCGCCGTACAGCCAGTACGCCAAGCTGATCCTGAAGATCAGCCACAACCTCGGCGCCAACCTGGCCCTGTGCAACATGGCCGTCGTCCATGGCAGCCGCAACTGCTTCGACGCCTTCGGGATCGAGCACGGCTTCCTCACCGACGTCGCGCACCTCGACCCCAAGCAGTTCCAGCTCGCCGACGGGCGCGGCGGCGTGGCATCGGACCGGGCCACCCCGATCGGCCTGGACCAGCTCCTGGCCTACTGGCTCGGCACCCCCGACGCGGACGCCTTCCGGCCGTCCCCGCCGATCCTGGGGGTCGACGGCAGCAACGACATCTCCTGCACCACCGACTGCCCGGCCAAGGGCAAGGTCTTCGCCAAGCCGGGCACCACCCTGGGGATCGACGAGCTCAACCAGCAGATCGCGGTCGGTGCCCAGGAGGAGGCCGGCTACCTGCAGACGGACGACGGCTGCCTGCACCTCTTCTACATCGGTGTCACCGGCGCGGCCAGCCCGGACATCCCGAGCTTCATCGGGATCTTCGACGACGTCAACCAGATCTCCGCGCTGCTGCAGGAGCAGGCCTCGGCCGCCGAGCACCGGGCCCGCTGACGGTCGGACCGCCGGACCGGACGGGCACCGGGCTGCGAGCCCGTCCGGTCCGGCGCACGCCGCTCAGCGCTTGGTGCCGTCCACGATGACGGGCGTGCCGTTGGCTCCGCAGGGGCTGGCGTAGACGGGGTTCTTCTCGGCCGCGGCCTTGAAGGCGTCGATGCACTGGCTCAGCAGGATCTTGTCGGTGAGCGAGTTGGCGATCGCGGCGTTGGCGGCGGCGGTGCTGTCCGCCTCGATCTTGCGCTTGTCGGCCTCGGCCTTGGCCGTGCGCACGGCCGCCTCCGCCTGGGCGGTGGCCTGGTCCTGCTGGATCTTCTGGTCGATGGCCTTCTGCAGGCCGTCGCTCGGGCGGACGTTGCGCAGGTTGACGCCGTTGACGAGGATGCCGCGCGGGGCCAGCCGGGCGGTGATCAGCTTGTCGATCTCGGAGCTGATCGCCTCCCGCTGGGAGGAGTAGCCCTCGACGCTGGTGTGGCGGGCGAAGACGTTGCGGACGATCTCCCGGCTGTCCGGGTAGACCAGGCGCTGCTGGACGGCCTCGGCACTGCCGGCCAGCCGGAACAGCTCCGCAGTGTGCTCCGGGTCGATCGACCACTTGACGGTGAGGTCGGCGTACAGCACGCCGCCCTCGGAGGAGCGGACCTCGACGGTGGAGTCACCGGTCAGGTCGAGGTCGGCGGGGCGGGTCGAGAAGGTGGTCACGTCGGTCAGCGGCGACTTGAAGTGGAGCCCGGGCTGCCAGGTGCGGCCGACCTTGCCGAGGCTGGTGGGCACCGCGACCTCGGTCGGCTCGACCACGTGCACGAAGGTCGTGAGCCCCAGCAGCAGCCCGAGGACGCCGGTGAGGATGCCGCCGAGGGCGACCGGCCAGGAGCCGATCCTGCGCCACCGCAGGATGAGCAGGCTGATGCCGACGGCCAGGAGCAGCAGGGACAGGATGAGCATGGTGGGGTCTCTCGGGCTGGAGTGATCGGGGCGGACGGCCGCAGCCTAGGGAGCCGTCACCCACCATGACGCCGCTTCAGATGATGTTCATACGATCGACTCCGCGCGTTGGCCGGAGGGGTTCGGCCGGGGAGGCGCAGTCGGAGGGATTCAGCCGGAGGGGTGCGCCGGAGGGGTGCGGCCGCCGGGACTCGGCCGGGCCCGGGCCTGGCGCTCGGACCGCGGAACCGCCGCGGCGCCCGCGACCTCAGCCGTCGGCGAGGCGCTGGATGGCCGCAGCCAGCCAGGCCCGCAGGTCGTCGGGGTCGCCGAGGTCGGAGCGCAGGATCCGGCGGCGGGTGGAGACGCCGAGGACGAAGGCGTCGATCGCCGCGGCCCGGCGGCCCGCCTCCGCGTCGTCCAGACCACTGTCACGCAGGTAACGGTGCAACGGCTCCAGGGAGTTGGCGTCGAGGAAGGCGGCCAGCGCCTCCGCCGCCGCCGGTCGTTCACCGGAGGCGCGGTGCAGCACGAGCAGCGGGTCCTCCCCGGCGGCGCCGAACCAGCGCCGGACGATGTTCGCCGCGAGGCGCTCGCCGAGCCCGGACCGGTCGCCGTCGAAGGAGTCGGGGACCGGGATCCCCACCTCGGTCGCCGCCAGGAACAAGCCGTCCTTGCCGCCGCTCCACTCCCGGGCCGCGGACGTGGCCGCGGTGATCTGGGAGGCGCGGCGGCTGACCACCCCCCAGCTCGCGGAGGTCCGGCTCACCTCCCGTCGGCTGGCCGGGCGCTGACCCGCGGACCTGCCCGGGGCCGGGGGACGACGGCGACGGCCGCGGGAGGTGGTGGGGAAGCGGAGGGCAGGGGCGCGGGGCTTCGCGCCGGCGCACGCCCCCTCGGTGTCACCGCCGACCAGCCGGGGCCGCGGGGACGGGGAGAACCCGGGGCCCCGGCTGTGGGAGGCACCGGCCGTCATGGGGGGGACGCGGCCGGTCTGCTCGGCAGCCGATCGAGGGGGTGAAGGGGCTGCCGTGACGGGAATGCTAGACCCCCTGCGCCTTCCGGAAAAGGCCTTTTGACCTGCGATTTTCCGGCCGCGGACATGCCAGGCGATCCATCGCCCGACCGGGTGGTGCGCCTGGCGGATAATGGCGGGGCACGGCCCGGCTGCGCCGGCGCACGACCCATCGATCGAGAGGCAGCGGACGGATGACCCTGGAGGAAGGCCGACGCGTCAGGCTGGCCGAGGACATCGGGATCGGCGAGGCGTTCGCCGCCGGCCCCGGGGAGGCCGGGGAGAGCGGCGAGACCGGGGGCGTCGTCGGGTTCCTGTCGCTGGGCGCCGGGATCGAGGGCACCGTCGAGCGGGTGGACGGGGAACTCCCGGAGAGCCACGAGGTCCTCGAGTACCAGCGGCTCAGGTCGCTGTTCGAGGACTACGGGCACACCATGCCGGCCGCGAGCCGGGAACGGCTGGAGGCGCAGATCGCCGTCCTGGAGCCGGAATGGGCCGCCCACCGGGAGCGGGGCAGGCGGGTGACCGTGCGGGTCCGGTGGGACAACGGCTTCGTCCTCGACGGCG
Source organism: Kitasatospora sp. NPDC051702 (assembly GCF_040681575.1). NCBI lineage: Bacteria > Bacillati > Actinomycetota > Actinomycetes > Kitasatosporales > Streptomycetaceae > Kitasatospora > Kitasatospora sp. NPDC051702. Next base: position 153,013 of record NZ_JBFAZB010000008.1, on the reverse strand, counting down.
CGCACCAGGACGTCCTCACCCCGCTGTGAGGCAGCACGGCCGCATCGGCGGGGCCGCGGCCCGCGGGCGGGCGCCCGGTCGCGGTCTCAGCCGCTCAGCGCGGTGCGCAGCCCGTCGAGCCGGGCGGCGGCGCGGGCGGCCCAGCCGTCGCGAAGGTGCAGCGGCACGCTGACCGTGACCCCGCTCTGCACCGGGTCCCGGATCTCCACCACGAACGGGTCGGCGGCGTACAGCCGCAGGTAGGCGCTGCGGCCGGCCTGGGGCCAGTCGGTGGCGGAGCCGCCCGGCAGGGCGCCGCTCTCCTCGGCCGCGGCGCGGGTGGCCAGGAAGTCGGCGAGGTCGGCGAGGTCGGCCCCGGTGAGGGGCAGTGGCAGCTGTGCGGTGACGAAGCCGGTCGTGATGACGATCTCGGCCTCGTGCCAGCCGTCGCGGCGTCCGCGGCCCGGCCTGTCCTCCAGCTCCACCGTCACGCTCTGCGTGCGGTCCGCGAACCTGATCACCTCGGCCGCCATCTGCGCCCCCTTCGTCCGGACCCGGTCGGGCCGTGCGGCCGGCCCGGTACCGGCATCCTGCCAGGTGCCTCCGACACGGTGCCGCGTGGTCCGTCGGAGGCACCCAGGGCCCCGGTTCCGAGGTCCCGCGTCCGGCGCGGGCGGCGGGTTTGCCGAGCGCCGGGCGAGGTACCTCTGCTGGGTCCGCCCCGGGGGCGCTCGGTCTCCGGGGCTCCTGCTCCGCCGCGGGCGCTCGTCCCGGCGGGACGCTCCCCCACCCACCCGGCCGACAGACGGAGATCGTATGAACGCCAGCCCCGCAAGCGTCGTCGAGGCGGCGTTCCGCTGCTACCGGTCGCAGGACCGGGAGGCCGCCCTGCCGCTGTACGCCGACGACTTCACGTTCACCAGCCCGCAGGACGACCGCATCGACAGGGCCGCGTTCTTCCGGCAGTGCTTCCCCACCGCCGACCGGTTCACGGAGCAGCGGCTGCTGCACGTCACCCCCGCCGACGGGGAGCTCGTCTTCGTCCAGTACGAGTACGAGCTCGCCGACGGCGGACGGTACCGCAACGTCGAGGCGATCACCGTGCGGGACGGCCTGATCCGGGAGGTGCAGGTCTTCTTCGGCGGCAGGGTCTGAACGGCAGGGGTCTCGGCCACGGTGTCGGTCACGGTCCCGGCCCCGGTCTCAGGCCCCGGTCTCAGGCCGCGTCCGCCGGGGGTTGCGGGAGGCGGGCCTCGATCGCCTCGAGGACCGGGCGGTAGGCCTCCTCGGCGGCCCTCATCCGGGTCAGGCACTCGGCGAACAGCCGCCGGGAGCGGGCCTTCCGGTTGGGCATCAGGTCGTAGCGGCGCAGCCGCACCGAGCGAAGGTCCACCATGAGGCCGCTCCTGCAGCGCACGCCGTGGGCGTGGCGCACGACGTCCTCGGCCTCGCGCAGCAACGCCCGGTAGGCGTCGTGGGCCGTCTTCCAGCGGGCGGCCTCCTCCGGGGTGCCGGGCACCTCGACGCCGCGCAGCACCGGGTCGTCGACGTCGTACAGGGTGAACTCGAGCCCCTCGGGCGCCTGGGCCCAGGAGATGACCCGCCACGGCCACGGGATCAGGGTGTAGGTGCGGTGGTGTACGCGTATCACGTGGGCCCCCCGGGGTCTGCGCGCGCCGGCGCCGGGCGCGGTCTGCGCCCGGCGACAGCGTAGAGGCCCGCGGCTCGGCCCGGGCCCGATCACTCGACCAGGCGCAGCCAGGCCTCCGCGAGGGCGGCGTGGCCCGCGGGCGTCGGGTGGACGCCGTCCGCGGCCCAGTGCTCCGGCTCGGTCGTGGTGGCGAGTTCGGCGAACATGCCGTCGGCGGCGAGCAGACGGGCGCCGTACCGGCGGGCGAGCCGGCGGACGGCCTGGATCTTCGGGTCCAGGTCGGCGCGCCACGCGTCGCGCTGCTCCTCCCCGATCCGCACGGCGTCTCCGCCGGGACCTTCACCGGCCTCGACGACGGCCCGGATCGGCAGCAGGAACGGTTCGACGAGGATCAGCCGGGTGCCCGCCTCGGCGAGCGGTGCGAGGAGGCGGTCGTAGTCCGCCTCGAAGCGCTCCGCCGGGATCACGAAGCCCTTCGGGTCGAGGGTGTGCCAGCCCATGTCGTTGACCCCGACCAGGACCGACAGCACGTCCGGGCGCGCGTCGAGCACGTCCCTGCGCCAGCGGGCCTGCAGGTCCATCACCTTGTCGCCCGCGTTCGCGGTGTTCAGCCAGGTCACCGGGCGGTCGGGGTGCCGGTGCCCCCAGGCTCCGGCGACCAGCAGCGGGTAACCGTAGCCGAGGCCGTCCTCGCTCTCGCGGCGTCGGCAGTCGGTGATGGAGTCTCCGGTGAACATCACGGTGCTTCCCGGTCGGATGGCGATCGTCATGCGCGCTCTCCTTCGGTTCGGGGGTGCGGGGGTTCGGGGGTGCGGGCGGTCGGCCTCGGACGGAACCGGGGCGGGGCCCCCGGAGAACATGCCGGACCTCGCCGTCACGGCACCGACGGCCACCGTCACGGCCGCCCGCCGTCACGGCGCTGGCAGTCCCCGGCGGAGCGCCGTCGCCGGACCGACGGCCGTCGGCGGACGCCCGTGCCTGTCACCGCGCCGACGGGCCGCGGTCGGCGCCCTGCACGGACTCAGACCGGAAGGGTGGCGCGCAGGCGCTTCCTGTCGGGTTTGCCCACCGGGGTGAGCGGGATCTCGGGCACCACGTGCAGGGCCTCCGGGGCGTAGATCCGGCCCTTGTGGGCGGTGACGAAGGCGCTGACCTCCGCCAGCTCCGGGTGCCGTCCGGCGGCGGGGACGACCGCGGCGTGGACGTGTTCGGCCTGCTGGGCGTCGCGGACGCCGAAGACGGCGCACTGGGCGATGGACGGGTGGGTGACGAGCAGGTCCTCCAGCTCGGAGGGGTAGACGTGCCCGCCGACCACGATGATCTTGTCGGAGAGGCGGTCGGCCAGGTAGAGGTAGCCGTCCTGGTCGAGGTAGCCGATGTCGCCGGTGTTCAGCCAGCCGTCGCGCAGCACCTCGGCGGTGAGGTCCGGCCGCTTCCAGTACCCCGCCATCAGGGTGCGCGAGCGGACGTGGATCCCGCCCTGCTCACCGGTCGGCAGCTCGGCGCCGTCGGCGGAGCGGATCACCACCTCGACGCCCGGCACCGGGCGGCCGACGGAGATCTGACCGCCGTGCCCGACCCGGTCGTGCTCCTGCGGGCCGAGCACCGCGATGTTCTGCGCCTCCGACATCCCGTAGCCGCTCGCCAGGATCGGCCCGAACACCTTGAGCGCCTCCCTGATCCGGCTCGGCGAGGAGGCGCAGCCGCCGTACAGGACGCGCTGCAGGCTGGACAGGTCGGTGCGGGCGATCGCCGGGTGGTCCAGCAGCCGGTAGAGCAGCGGCGGCAGGACCCACAGATCGGTGATGCGCTCGCGCTCGACCGCGGCCAGCACCTCGCCGGGGTCGAAGGAGCGGTGGATGAACACCCTTCCGCCGTGGTGCAGGGTCAGGTCGGAGAGCACGCCGGCGAAGTGGGCGAGGGAGGTGGCCGCGAGGAGGCGGGGCTCGTCGCCCTCCGGGCCGAAGGGGACGTCGAAGGCCCTGCGGTAGGAGCCGTGCAGGCTGAGGATGCCCTTCGGGACGCCGGTGGTGCCTCCGGTGTGGCGGATGCCGAGGTGGTCGTCCGGGCCGATCCGTACGGCCGGCGGCTCGGCGGGGTGGCGGGCGGAGGCGGCGATCACGTCCTCGCCGATCACGGCCGTGGCGGTCGCGGCCCCGGCGGTCGACGTGGAGGTGGTCGCGGCCCCGGCGGTCGGCGCCGGTCCCGGGCCCAGGGTGAGGACGGTCGGCACGTCGACGAGGGCGAGCAACTCGGGCGCGTCCGCGTACCGTTCGGCGTCCACGAGGAGGACGGTGGTGTCGACGCTGGTGACGATCCGGGCGAGGACCGGCACGCTCATGCCGTCGTACAGGTTGACCGTCCGGGCGCCCGCGATGCCGACCGCGTACCGGGCGCTGAGCGCCTCGGGGGTGTTGCCCGTGAGGAGCGAGACGGTGACGCCCCGGGTGACGCCCCGGGCGACCAGTTCCTGCGCGAGGCGGTAGGTGGCGGCGGCGAACTCGCCGGCGGTGATCGTGACGCCGTCGGCGGTGGTGACGGCCGGCCGGTCGGGGTCGCGGGAGAGGGAGCGGAGGATCAAGGCGGGGGCGCTGATGAACTCCGCGTCGTTCATGGCCACTTCTTCTTTGTAGTTTGCAACCATGTCGACAGGCTAACCCCATCTCCCGCGCGGCGCCGCCATGTTCGGGTCAGAGCGGCACGGGTGGGCCGGCCGGGCCGGCCGGGCCGCGCCGGGCCGCGCCGGGCCGCGCCGGGTGGCGCACCGGCCGGGCCCGGCCCCGGTCTCAGTGCTCGTTCTTGATGACGAAGAAGGAACCGCGGATGGTCCCGGCGAGCTTCGACTTCTGGCGCGCGAACTTGAACCGGGAGGCGAGCTCCTCCGGGACCTCCATCCCGTCCGAGAGCTTGAACCCGACCGCGCGCTTCCCGCCGTCGTCGAGGGTGTACATCACGTTGACCGACAGGCCGCTCTCGTAGAAGACGTAGGCCATCCGGATGCCCGCGACCTCGAACCCGGTGGCCTCCAGGGGCGTGGACGCGATGACGATCTCGCGCTCCTCCCGGAGGATCCGGTGCACCCACTCGACGACGTCCGCGGCCTCGGCCGCGGGCTCCACCGTGAAGACGTGGTCGTACTTGGTCTTGAAGTAGCGGGCCTCGTTCGCCCGCAGACCGGCGAGAGCCTCCGCGACGGGCGACGACTCCAGACCGACGGTCGACACGGTGGTGAAATCCACGGCGTAGGTCATGGCGGATCCCTTCTCTTGGGCGTGGACGGACGACGGGGCCTCCGGCCGTGCGCCGGACACGGAGGCCGGGATCGCGCCCCCGCCGCGGCGCGCCGCGGCACGACGGCTCAGTGGGCTCGACGGGCTCGGCAAGCACGACGGCTCGACGGGCTCGGCGGGCTCGACGGCTCACCCGGGCGGGGGTGCCGTGCGGTGATCCTATGCGGCATCGGCGGGGCCGGCAGGCCGCCGGACGGGGCGTCGCCCGCCTTTCCTCCCCGCGGCTGCCCGCTCCCCCGAGCTCAGCGCCGGGCCAGCGCCAGCACGCTCAGGCCGAACATCAGGACGCCCAGCGGGAGGTGCACCGACGGGACGTGCGCCACCCCGAGCACGACCTGCACGGAGGCCAGGGCCAGGAACCCGGACGCCTGCCAGACGGGCCGCGGCGAGCCGCCGCCCGGCTTCCAGGCCAGCACCGCCGCGAGCACGTACAGCATCGACGCCCCGTACATCACCCGGGCGCCGACGCCGTGCAGCGTCTCCCCGTAGGACGAGGTGAGCAGCAGCCCGGCGGACACCGCCTGGAGGAAGATGGTCAGGGTCTGCAGGGTGACGGCGAAGCGCAGGAACGGGAAGCTGCGCTGTTCTGTCGCCTGGACGGCCATGTCACGGTCCCCTCTTCCCGCCCGCGGGCGGGAGATCGGTAAGGTCTCACCGGTCCGACGAGACGGGCCTGCGAAAGGTCAGACGGGGAGGCGGTCCGGCATGGGGACGACGGGGACGGGCACCGATCCGGTCGCCGGCGAACGGCGGCAACTGATCAACGTCGCCTACCGGCTGCTCGGCTCGCTCACCGAGGCCGAGGACGCCGTCCAGGACGCCTACGCGCGCTGGTACGCCCTGCCGCGGAGCCGGCGGCAGGAGATCCGCTCCCCCGGCGCCTGGCTGTCGACGGTGACCGGCCGCATCTGCCTGGACGTCCTCGGCTCCGCGCGCGCCCGGCGGGAGCGCTACGTCGGCACCTGGCTGCCCGAGCCGCTGCCCGACCTCCGCGAGTGGGACCACCGGCAGACCGCCGACCCCGCCGAGCAGCTGGTCCTGGACGAGTCGGTGGCCATGGCCTTCCTCGTCGTCCTGGAGTCGATGACACCCGCCGAACGGGTGGCGTTCGTCCTGCACGACGTCTTCCGCTACCCCTTCGCCGAGATCGCCGCCGTCCTCGACCGAACCCCGGCGGCCTGCAAGCAACTGGCGTCCTCCGCCAGGCGGCGGGCGGGCGCCACCCGCACCACGGGCGCGGCCGGGCCCACCGGGGCCGGGCGGGGCGACGCGGTACCGGGCGACGTCGTACGGGGCGTCAAGGCGGCCTGGGAGAGCAGGGACATCCCGGCCCTCGTCGACCTCCTCGACCCGGCCGCCGTCATGACCGCCGACGGCGGCGGCATGGTGGGCACCGCCCTGCACCCGATCGAGGGCGGCGCGTGCATCGCCCGGTACATGGTCGCCATCGCCGACCGGGCCCCCGGCCTCGAACTCCTCGAACGGACGGTCAACGGCGCGCCGGGCCTGGTCGCCCACCGCGCCGGCGCCGTCCTCACCGTCGCGGCGTTCGACGTCACGCACCACCGGGTGACCCGGATCTGGGTCGTCCGCAACCCGGAGAAGCTCCGCCCCTGGGCGAGGAACGGCTAGGCAGAGCGGGGGCCCGGACACCGGACCCGTCCAGCGCCCAGTGGTCCAGGGCTCCCCCCGAACCGGCCGGGCCCGATCCTGCGCCGAACCCCCACCGTTTATCGACCGTGTAGTCGGGTCCGCCATGCTCCCGCCCGGCAGCTCGATCCCGAGGGGGCACCTTGTACTACCACTGTGACCGTTGCGGGTACATCCACCGCCACACCGGCGCCCTGGACCAGCACGGCCAGCCGTGCCGCGCCTGCGGCTCCGGCCACCTGCGCCGGGGGCACCCGGACCGCGGCTACCGCCTGACGGACAGCTTCCACGCCGAGCCGTTCAACCTCCCCGTCCCCGCCTACCAACCGGTCCTCACCGGGCAGATGGGCACGCCGGGCGACTTCAACTACTTCTCCGGCGTCGCGGGCCAGTCCTTCCTCCAGTTCGTCCGCCAGCGCACCTGCTACGTCGGCCGGCTCACCAACCTCTCGGTGCCGCGGGCGAACCAGTTCGGCTGGCTGTCGCCGTACACCGGCAACAAGCACAACCGCTCGCACTTCACGCAGTTGGTGCTCGCGCACGTCGCCCGCGCCAAGTTCGCCGACAACAAGGGCCGGCTGCCCCGGCTGATCGAGCCGTTCGTCGGATCCGGGCAGATCTTCCTCAACTCCTCCTGCTGGGGCCAGGCGATCAACGACGGCATACCGCTGTTCCGGTCCGTCCTGGCGGGCGACCTCAACCACTACGTGGTCGTCGCGTACCGGCTGATGCAGCAGTACGGCTCCTCCTTCGTCACGCGCTACGTCAAGCAGGCGGTGATCTGGGACTGCAACGACCAGGCCCTGATCTACCACCAGCTGATCACCGACCTCCACGAGGGCAAGGCGGTGCTCCGCGACCCCGACGCGGACCCCGCGCACGTGCTGAAGACCGTCTTCAAGTACATCTGGCTGGTCAACCGCTGCGTGCACGGCACCAAGCTCACCGACACCGGCGGCCTGGTCGGCACCCCCCGCGGCCTCTCCGAGGACCAGCTCGACGAGCTGCGCGAGCGGGAGCGGGCACGGCTCGGTGCGGTGGTCGCCCAGGTGCTGGCCGTCGACTTCTCGGTCGAGTGGCAGGACTTCCGGCTGACCTGCGCGGAGGCGGAGCCGACCGACGTCGTCGTGATGGACTGCCCGTTCCCGGCGTTCACCACCCTGGTGCCCCCGCTCGGCCACCCCTCGCCGGAGACCTTCCACGCGCAGGCCGCGCACACCTACGGGGTCGGGGACGACGGCGCCGCACTCCAGAAGGCCATCCTGGAGGCCGCGGCGGCCCTGGTGGCGAAGGGCACGACCGTCATCCTCTGCAACTTCGCGAACCCGGGCCTGATCCGGGCGTACTCCGAGCTGGTCCAGAACGGCGTGGCGACCGAGGACCTCAAGTACTTCACCTACACCTACCGTTCGCCCAGCACCACCAGCGAGGCGTACCAGCTGACCATCCTCCCCGGCCTCGGGAACGCCAACGTCACCCGCGTCCCCACCACCCTGCTGCCCGCCTGGCTGGCCTGCGGCGGCGACGACGTGGCGCAGCAGGAGTTCTTCGTCCCGCGGCAGCGCGTCCTCACCGCCGCGGACCGGGCCTACCAGGACGCACACGACGCGTCCGAGGAGGAACGCCAGAACGAGGGCTCGGACTACGAGATGAGCCTGGAGGACTAGGGTCTCATTCCGGCCCGGGTTCCGTCCGGGTGGTCATGTGCGGAGCCGGATGACGAGGGGTGCTGCGGTGCCGGTGCCGGGGTAGACGTAGCAGGGTGCACCGTCCGGCGCATGCCTCGGCGGGGCCGGGGCAGGAGCATGCCGTCGCCGACCGGCCGCCACCGCGTGCGCCGGGGCGTCCCTGCGCGAGCGGGCTCGGGCGGCGTGGACTCCGGTCCCGCCGTCCGAGCCCGCTCGCCGGAACCGTGCTTCGAACCGTGAACACTGCGAGGAACCATGACGGCCTTCCCCTTCTCCCTCTCCTGGCTCGTGGCCGTACTGCTCCTGCTGCTCTTCGTCCAACGCTTCCGCGGTGACCAGCGCCGTTTCGGGAACGGAGTCCTGCTGGGCCTGTGCACGCTGGTCCTGCTGGTCGGCGCGGCCCTCGAGCTCGACCGCCTCCCCCGCCCGGTGGCCCGGGCGGTGACGGGCGGCATCGTCGTCGGCGCGGTGCTGAGCGCGGTGGTCGTCTCCGGGCTCCTGCTGGCGACCGGTGTCCGGATGGTCCGCGCCGAAGGCGGCCGGCTGGCGAACCTGCTCTCCCTCCTGGCCGGGTCGGCGATCCTGGCGGCCCTCGGACTCCTGGTGGCGTGCGCCCGCGCCGAGGACGGCCCCTTCCGCGCCGTGGCCACCGCGGCCCTGCTGGTGGCCGGCTACCTGTCGTTCCTCCTCGTCTGCTTCGTCGGGTACGCGCTCCTCTACCAGCGGGTGGCGACGCACCGCCCGGTCGACTTCGTGGTCGTGCTCGGGGCCGGGCTGACGAACGGATCCACCGTCCCGCCCCTGCTGGCGGCGCGGCTGGACCGGGCCCTGGCCCTCGTCCGCTCGCAGGCGGCGCGCGGGCGGACGCCCGTCCTCCTGGTCTCCGGCGGCAAGGGCTCGGACGAGCGGCTCTCGGAGGCCGAGGCGATGGCGGAGTACCTGACGGCGCGCGGCGTACCGGGCGAACGCATCGTGCAGGAACGCTCGTCGACGAACACCCGGGAGAACCTGGAGTTCAGCCGGGCCATGATGGAACGGCTCCGGCCCGGCTACCGCTGCGTCGTCGTCACCAATGACTTCCACGCGCTGCGGGCCGCCATCACCGCGCGCCGTGCCGGGGTGCGGGGCGAGGCCGCCAGCGCCCCCACGGCGGCCTACTACTGGCCCAATGCGACGCTGCGGGAGTTCGCCGCCGTCCTGACCGCCTACCCCGTCACGAACCTGGCGGTCTGCGCGGTACTCGCCGTCGCCGGGGCGCGGGCCGCCTGGAGCTGACCGGCGCCGACACCGGACCGCCCGTCCCGGGCCCCTGCCCGGACCTCGTACGGCCGCACGGCGGTACCCGGATGCGCACGCGGCGGCGGCTCCCTTCACCGGGCGCACCCGTCCGGCCTCCCGCCTACCCGCGGCGGAGGGAGCCCACCACCGCGGACAGGTCCCGGTCGGCGATCGACGGGTCCGCCAGGAGCACCGCGCGGGCCGCCGACAGGACCGGACCGCCGCCCGCCAGGGCGAGGTCCTTGGCGGCCAGGCGGACCGGGAAGTCCGCGTCCGTGCTGAGCGCCCGGGCCACCACCCCCGCGAGCGGCCCGGCTGCCAGCACCCCCTGCGCCAGCTCGTGCGGCACGCCCAACTCCTCGGCCACCGCCAGGACTTCGCCGACGACCGTGACCGAGGCGACGATCGCGCCGATCACCACCACCTTCAACGCCGCGCCCGACCCCGGCCCGCCGCAGCGCCGCACCCGGCCCAGCAGCTCCAGGACGGGCTGCGCGACGTCGAGGTCGGCGTCCGTGCCGCCCGCGAACACCACCAGGTCGCCCGTCGCCGCCGGGCCCACGCTGCCGACCACCGGCGCGTCCACCAGTCCGACGCCGTCGGGGAGTCCTGCACGCAGCCCGGCGGTGGCGTCCGGGCCGATCGAGGACATGTCGATCCACAGCGTGCCCGGCGCCAGCTCCGGCACGAACCGCCCGGCCACGTCGGCGACGGCCTGCGGGTCGGACAGCATGGTGACGACGACGTCCGCGCCCCGCACCGCCGCTGCGGGCGTGGCGGCCTCGACGAGGCCGTCGGCACGGCCGGGGGAACGGTTCCAGACGGTCAACGGGTGTCCGGCGGCGGCGAGTCGGCGGGCCATCGGCAGGCCCATCCGGCCCAGCCCCAGAAAAGCGATCTTCTTCATGGCCACCACGCTAGGCAGTCGCCACCCAGGCGACAAACGAATGTCTCGCATGGTACCCATGCTGGATGGACATGGCTTGGCTGGACGTCTTCCGCACCGTCGCACACCTCGGCTCCTTCACCGCCGCCGGTGAGCGGCTGGGCTTCACCCAGTCCGCGATCTCCCGCCAGATCGCCACCCTGGAAGCCGAGTTGGGCACTCCGCTGTTCGACCGCCTGCCCCGCGGCGTACGGCTCACCGAACACGGCCACGCCCTGCTGCCGCACGCCGAAGCCCTGTTGGACCGCCTCGACAGCACCCGGCGGGACCTGGCCGCGCTCACCGAACTCACCGCCGGACGACTCCGGGTGGGCGCCTTCGACAGCGCCAACGCGGCCCTCGTCCCCGGCGCCCTGGCCGCGTTCCGCACCGCGCACCCGCAGGTGGCGATCAGCCTCACCGAAGGCCTTTCGGCGCACCTGCTCGACCTGCTCGGCACCGGCACGATCGACCTCGCGGTCGTCGCCTCGTACGCGGAGGACGCCTACGACCGCGAACGGTTCGAGCTGCAACCGCTGCTGGCGGATCCCGTACTGGTCGCACTCCCCCGGGGCCACCGCCTCGCCCGCCGACGGCGCCTGCGCCTGGTCGAACTCGCCGACGAGTCCTGGATCGCCGCCAGCCGTCACGCCGAGTCCACCCTCCTCGCGGCGTGCCTGCGCAGCGGCTTCCAGCCCCGGATCGAGTACGCCGTCGCCGCCTGGACCGCCAAACTCGGCCTGGTCGCCGCCGGGCTGGGCCCGACGCTGATCCCCTCCCTCGCCGCCCGGGCCGCCCGCGCCGACCTCGCCCTCGTCCCCCTCCACCCCGACGACACGCCCGTCCGGCACGTCTACACGGCCACCCGGCGCGGGCAGCGCCCACCGCCCGCGGCGGCGGCCTTCGCGGACCTCCTGCGGGCGGCGGCGGAGGCACGGCAGTAGCGGAGCTCCCGGCCGGCGGCGTTTCGCGAGGTCGGGCTTGGCCTGCACGGGGCGGGCTGAGACGATCGGCGGAGCCGTGTCGACCGACACGACGGAGACGGGAAGAAACATGATCAGTCTCGTACTGGTGGGCGCCCTGGTGCTCGCCGTCGGCGGGTGCGTGTGCGTGGTGTGGGCGGAGCGCGGCGGGCCGCCGTGGGTCCGGACCGTGGCGACCGTGACCCTCGCCGCTGGCGAGTTGGTGCGCCTGGTCGGCCGGAACCGGCGGCGGAGCATCAGGCGGAACACCAACAGTGGCGGCGGTGACTAAGGCTGTGGCTGAGGGGCGCTGAGGCGGACCGGACCCGCGCGCCCGGGGAACGCCGGCGCCGGGGGCCATCCCGGGGATCCCGCGTGGCGTGTCGGGCGGCGCACCGCGCGGCACCGACGGGGCGGCGAGGTCAGAATGAGGCATGCGAGCAAGCCCCGACCCGGCCGGTCCGCCGCCGGTGGCACCCGGTCAGGCCGCCGAGCGCGGCGAGCACTGGTGGCCTGTGGCGTCGGCCGTCACCGCCACCGCGCTCCTCCATGTGGCCCTGCCCACGACGTACCGGCTGGACCCCGTCTGGGTGGTCCCGGTGGTCATGTTCACCCTGCTGGTGACACTGATCGTCGGCGACCCGGGGAGGATCGACCGTCAGAAGGTCTGGCTGCGGGTGGTCACCGAGACCATGATCGCCTTCGTCACCGGCTCGAACCTGTACGCCGGGGTCCACTTGGTCTCCGACATCCTGACCAACAACAAGCTGTTCGCCAACAACGCCACCGGCCTGCTGGCCACCGGCGGCGTGACCTGGGCGACCAATGTGATCGCCTTCGCGCTCTGGTACTGGGACCTGGACCGCGGCGGCGCCGCCGCCCGCGCCCACCGGCCCTCGACGAAACCGGCGTTCGTGTTCCCCGAGATGCAGCACACGGGCCACGCGCCGGCCGACTGGGTGCCGCGCTTCATCGACTACCTGTCGCTGTCGTTCTGGACGGCGACCGCGTTCAGCCCGACCGACGTCTCCGCGATCAAGCCGTGGGCCAAACTGCTGATGATGGTGGAGGCCGCGACCTCCCTGATCGTGGCCACCCTGGTGATCGCCCGCGCGATCAACATCCTGCAGTGAGCGGGACGCGGCCCCGGCGACGGAGGCCGGGGCCGTCGGCCCGCGAGCCGACCTGCCGGCCGGACTCCGGCACCTCAGGGCAGCAGGAGCCCCCAGTAGCCCGCCCACGGGACGAACACCGCGCTGGACAGCAGGAGCAGGCCGAGCCGGGCCCGACAGCCGGACGACAGGGCGCGGTGCCCGCGCAGGCCACCGACCGCGGCGAGGCCGGACGCGCCGACGGCGAAGACGGCGCACAGCTGCAGGGCCGCCCAGACGACGGGGCGGCCGAGCAGCACCGGCCCGGTCAACTGTGCGGCGGTGACCGCCAGGAACAGCAGGTAGCCGAGCGCGCCCACGGTGGCCGCCGATCCGGCCAGCGACCCCACCCAGGCCCCCTCCGAGAGCCCCCAGAGACCGACCCGGGACGGCTGGACGCCCGGACGGGAGCGCAGCGCCGCGACGGCGGCGAGGGCGTCGTCCGCGAGCTTCCCGTAGTCCCGGCGGGTGGTCGAGTAGCCGGCGGTGCGCTTGTCGTAGACCAGCGTCGTGACGCCGCGCCGCGCGTACGCCGCCGCGGCGTCCTCCAGGTCGGTCACCGTACCGGGGCCGGCTCCGCCGACCATCACGAGGCCCGGCCCACCGGTGCCGGAGGGTGCGGGCGGGGCCAGCACGACCCCGTGCAGCACGGTGCCGTCGGCGCTCGCGAACGAGACCTCCGACCGCGCCGGATCACCCGCCCCGGCTGCCGCGACCGCCGGGGCCGCCGGGGCCGCCGGGGCCGCCGGGGCCGCGGACGGTGCAGCGACGGCTGTGGGTGCCAGGAGCGCCAGGAGCGCCGCCAGCAACCCGAGTAGCGGGAGCAGCGCCCGCAACGGGAGCAGCGGGAGTGCCGACGGCCCGGTGGCTCCGACTCTCCGGTGTCCTTCCCTCGTCCGAACCGCCCGCGCGTGGATCCCCGTACCTGTCACCCTGTCCTCCAGCACCGTGTCCGGGCCCCCATGGCCGGTGTGTCAGTGCTCCGATCCTTCTCCCGCACGGGGCCGACGGGCATGGCGACGGCACCCGGATCCGGGGTGGGGACAACCTCCGTAGCGTGGTGCCGAAGCCGCGCGGTCAGCGGGCAGTCGCGGTCAGGGGGCGGCCGCCGTCAGCGGGCGGCCGCCGTCAGCGGGCGGCCGCCGTCAGCGGGCGGCCGCCGTCAGGGGGCGACCGCCGTCAGGGGGCTGCGAAGAGGCGGGGGAAGGCTGGGGCCAGCCAGGGGCGGCGGCCCCAGGCGAGGACCTTGCCGCGGGTGAGGGCGGCGGTGGCGGTGTAACGGCCGAGGGCGATCAGGAGGAAGGCGACCGGCTCGGTGAGGATCGTGCAGTCCGGCCGGCGCGGCGGCTCCTGGGTGACCACGGCCGCGCCGTCGGTGAAGGTCACCGCGAATCCGCGCAGGCCGCGGATCCGCAGCCGGTAGCAGGCGTTGTGACCGGCCGCGGTGCGGGCGTCCGTGACCCGGGGCATGGCGGTGCGCAGGAACGGCAGGGCCAGCTCGACCCGGTGCCGGTCGATCGGGTGCGGCCGCCCGAGGGCGACGGCGATGTCGTAGAGGTGGCCGAGCATGTGGGTCAGCAGGTAGGCGCCGAGGGTGTCCAGGTCCATCGGGCCGAGCGGGGTCCGCACCGGCTCGGTGCCGGCGCGGGGGCCGGCCGCCGCCGTGAACTCCCGTGCCCACCGGGCGATCTGTGCGCCGAGCAGGTCCGGGTCCCGCTCCGGGCGGGCGGCCAGCGAGGCCTCGTTCGCCGCGGCCAGCGAGCCCGGGGTGCCGTCCCCGTAAGGGCGTTCCTCGCCGGCGGCCAGGGCGGCCATCAGCTCGTTGGCCATCGCGAGGTGGGCGGCGGCCTCGGCGACCGTCCACTCGGCACCGGGTATCGGGGTGTCGCCGCGGCAGCCGGCGAGCAGGGCGACGGTCTCGTCGCCGACCGCGGTGAGCGCCTCGAAGAGCGCGACGCGCGCGTCGCCGGGGCGGCGGCCGGGGCCGTGGGGCGGGAGCGGGAGGGTCATGGTGGTGAAGACTGACCGACTCCGGCGGCCCTGTCCAGAGCCGTGGCGGGGCGGGGCGGCCGTGCGTCGTCGCTGCTCCGCGTGCGGGACACCGGCCGGTGTCCCGACGCCCGTCAGACGTCGTCGAAGGACTCGTCCTCGTCGCCGCTCACCACGTACTCGGTCTGGGCCTCCTGGCGGAGCTGCTCGCGCCGGGCGTGGCGGACGTCGTCCTCGTCCTCCTCCATGGCGAAGACGCCGGTGTCCCGGAAGAACTCCTCGTTCAGCGCGTCGTCGCCGCCGGCGCGCACCCAGTCGGCCAGGATCCGCTGCGGGCTCAGCGCGACCGCCGGGTTGCCGCGGCCCGGCAGGAGGGTCAGCTGGTAGGCCTCGCTGGTCGTGGTGGGCGAGCGGTAGGTGTACGTGTAGTGGCGGGCCTCGGCGCCGTCCGGGAGGCGGCCGAGGAGTCTCGCGTAGGCCTGCACCAGGCCGGGGTTGGCGAAGTTGCAGACCAGGACGGTCGTGCCGCGCTCGACGAGTTCGCGGACGGCGGCGACGATGCTGGTCTGGAACGCGGCTCCGTCGTTCCCGGTGCCGTAGGTGGCGGCGGACTGGGAGCCGAAGGTCTCGGGGCTGGCCAGGAAGCCGGGCGGGACGGAGTTGCTGAACTTGGGGAACGGGCAGTCCAGGAAGACGACGTCCTCACGGCCGGCGAGGTCGCACGTCGTCCGGAAGTCGCGGCAGGCGAAGTCCTCGATGCCGGCGGTGCCGCAGAGTTCGGCGATCGCGGTGAGCGTGGCCGTCTCGCGGGCGCGGATGGCGGCGAGGCGCCGGCCCGCCTCAGGGTTGAACGTGCCCTGCACGCCGCCGCCTTCGGAGAGCTTGGTCCCGCGGGTGCAGCGGTTGACCAGCCAGATGTAGGCGCTGACGGACCGCCGGGCGGAGACCGGGTAGGCGTCGGTCTCGGCGATCTCCCGCCGGCCGTTGGCCTCCAGGTGGTCCAGCAGGCGGCGGTAGGTGTCCGCCGGCGCCTCGTCCCACCGGGCCGCGCGCTCGCCGTACTCCCTGACGAAGTCGCCGCCGTGCTCCACCAGCGCCCGGTAGGCGCCGAGCACGTACGGGTTGAGGTCGCCGGCGACGACCGAACGGAACAGCCGCATACCGTCGTTGAGGCCGGGGCCGAAGGCGGTGGCGTTGAGGAAGACCTGCCCGGAACCGACGAACGGCTCGATCAGCCGCGGGAACCTCCCGCCGTTGTCGGTGAACTTGGCCCGGGCGACGCGGGCGATCACGAGCTGGGTGAAGTGCGCCCGGTTGTGCATGTTGCCGGTGTACGGGGACAGCCAGGCGAAGCGCCCCGGTTCGGGCATCCAGAGGTTGGTCATCCGGCCCACGTAGCAGCTGTTGGCACGGACGAACGCCTCGTACGCCCGGCCGTTCCCGGCGGCGAAGTAGTGGAAGCTCGTCGGGTCGTCCATCTCGCCCGTCCCGAACGGGACGTACGGGACCTGCATGTCGCGCGGGACGGGGACGCCCTGGACGACGGTGAAGCCGCGCGCCGGGACGCCGTTGCGCATCCGGCCGTGGACGCAGACGGCGCACGGGACGCCGTCCTGGTTCATCGCCCCGGTGTAGTCGCGCTCGAAGCCGCAGCGGTCGCAGTGGATGTGCATGATCCCCCTCAGGAGTCCGAACCCCGGTCATGCGTGGGAGACGACCCGAGGGTCCGTCTTCGGACCCGCGTCCGCGGGGCGACGGGGGTCCGAGGACCGACCCTAGAAGCCGCGCGCGCGGAGCGGAACGGGTATCACGGCACCGGCCGGGTGGACGGGGGCCAACGGCTCCCGCGTGCGCGGAAGGGCGCGCGCCGGGGCATACTCCAGCCTGTTGTCACGAGCCGTGGGGGGACTGTGCAGGAACGTTCGACCGGTCCGAGGTCGGGTCAGCCGTGGGACGGCGCGGAGGACGCCCGGCTGCTGGAGGGGGCGCGGCAGGGCCTGGGCCTCGACGGACTCGCCGCCCGGCACGGCCGCACCGTCGGCGCGATCCGCGCTCGGCTGGCCCGGCACGTGCCGCTCGCCGGGGCCACCGACGAGGAGCTGCTGCGGTGGGTGAGGTCCTCCTCCCCCGGGCCGGACGCCGCCGGCGCGGGCCGGGGCGGCGAACCGGGCGGCACGGACAGGGACCGCGAGCCCGGCGGCACGGACTGGAACCGCGGGCCCGGCGGCACGGACCGGGACCCCGGGCCCGGGCACGACGCGCCCGCCGCACCGGACCGGCCGGATCCCGCCGCGGCCGAGGTCCTCGCCCAGTGGCAGCAGCTGACCGGGCACGCCCTCGCCCCCGAGCGCCGGGCCGTCTTCCTCGCCCGCCCGGCGCTCGCAACGCTCGCCGTCGTCGACGAGGCGGTCCGCCTGGACGCCGGACGGCGCCTGTGGCGGGAGACCGGTCAACTGCTCCTGGAAGACTGGTCGTTGGAGTGCCGATGCCCGGGCGCCGCCACGCTCGACCCGCCGTGGAGCGCCGTCGCCGGGCACGACGAGGACACCGCACTGATCCTGCGCGAGCTGCTGGCCGCGGCCGTCGACGAGATCCCCGGGGAACGCGACCGCCGGATCCTGGCCCGCCGGTTCGGCGTGGGCGACCACGAGGCCCAGAGCCTCGGGCAGATCGGTGCCGCCCACGGGCTCTCCCGCGAGCGCGTCCGCCAGCTGCAGAACAGGGCCGTGCGCGCGATGGCCCGCAGCACCGCTCCCGCCATCGCCCGGCTCCGCGCCCTCCTCGCCGGGCTCGGACGGCTGGACGGACCCCTTCCCGAGGACGACGGTCCGTCCGGTGCCGAGCGGATGCTCGACCTGGCGCAGGTCCTGGTGCCGTCCTTGGCACCGCGCCAGGCCGTCGCCCTGCTGGCCGCCCTGGCCGGGGTCCGCAGGGCACCCGCCGACGACCTCGCGGCGCGGGCCGTGGCAGTCCGTGCGCTGCGCCACGACGCACAGCGCCGCGAGGCCACCCTGCAGAAGCGCGTCGAACGGGCCTTCGCCCGGTGGGAGCGCCTCGCGGAGTTCGTGCGGTGGTTCGGCGCACCCGGGAGCGCTCCCCCGCGCAGCGAGCTGACCGCACTGCGCCAGGCCCACGACGAGGACCCGCGCTCCGGTTCCTGGCACTGCCCCAAGCTCGGCCGGGACGTCGCGTACGAGTCGGATCCCGAGCTCCAGTTGATCCAACTCCTCTCCCACGCACCGCAGATCGCCTACTACCAGGAGCAGCCGCTGGCCATCGGCTACGACTTCGACGGGCGCGCCCGCACCTACTTCCCCGACCTGCTCGTCGCCACCGCCGACGGGCGCTGCGTCCTGGTCGAGGTCAAGGCGCTCTTCGAGATGGCCACCGCCGTCAACATCGCCAAGTACCGCGCCCTGGAGGGGCTGTGCCGCGAGCGCGGCTGGGGCCTGCTGGTCACCGACGGGCACCGTAGCCGTGCCCTGATCGAGGAACACCGACCGGACCCGGTCCTCGTCGACCGGATCGGCCCGCTGCTGACGGAGGGAGCGGTGCTGGGCTGGCCGCACGTGGTCGCCGCGGTCGGCGGGCAGCGCCCGCCCTGGCTGGACTTCACCGCCCTGGTACTGAGCCAGGGATGGGACTGGCGCACCCGGCCGTTCCGGCTGAGCGCCGGTGCCGCCGCGACGGCCACGACCGGCACGCCTGCCACCGCCGGCCGGGGCTCCGGAACCGACTCGATCGTCGACGCCCCCGCCACCCGCCCGACCCGGCCCCTCCCGAACTGACCCCCGTCCCGCTCCCCGTCCCCCGCTCCGCGTAACCCGCGCCCGCTCCCCGTCCCCCGCTCCGCGTAACCCGCGCACCGTCACCCCGGCACCGGCCTCCGACGGCCCGACCGCCCTCCCGCCCCGGAAGGGCGGTCGGGCCGTTTCCAGGTCCGCGCCACCCTGCCGCTGGACGGATCCGTCCAGTACCGCTTCCGTCCAGTCGGAGGCCCTTCCACCCGCGCTGAGCTGCGACGACAGTAGTCATCGCCACCAGGGCCCACCGCCCGGGCGGCACCGGGCGAGGCGTCAACCGCGCGAATGCGGGCGCCTCCGCCACCCCTGTCCCCCCTCCGTTCCGGGAGCCGTCATGCCCGCACGCCCTCGACGCTCGACCTTCACCGCCGTGTCGTCGGCAGCCCTGGCCCTGTGCACCGCCGTGGTGGTGGCCGGCTGCGCCGCCGCCCAGGCGGACACCCGCGAGGCCGCGGTGTCCGGCGTCGGCGCTCCCGTGGCAACCACGAACGCCGCGGCGGACGGAAGGACGGCGGCGGATCCGACCGGGGCCCCGGAACCCACGACCACCCAGACGCCTCCGGCCACCACGCCGTCGTCGGCACCGACACCGGCACCGACCGGCACTGCGGCTACGGCCACGGCACCGTCGGCCGCACGGCCGTCGGCCCCCGCACCGAAGACCGCCACACCGACGCCCCCGGCCGCCGCGGTACCGGTGCCGCAGGGCCCGGCCGGCACCGCCGCACCACTCACCGCCGCCGTCGCCCCGGCCGGCCTCGCCGCGCTGCCCATCGCCCCGTCCTTCGGCTGGAAGCCCGACGGCCCGTTGGCCAGCCAGGACGTGAAGGGTCGCACGATCACCCTCAACGAGTGCACGAGCGTCTCCGGCGCCGTCACCTGGCAGCAGCAGGGCTACCTCAGCGCCGCCCGCAATCCCGCGGGGCAGCAGCTGTTCGCCTTCCCCACGCCCGGGGCCGCGCAGGCCGCCTACCGTCAGCTGCTGGCCGACATGGGCAGCTGCCAGGACGCATCCCGCCGCCTCCAGGCCGAGCGTGGAGTCGCCCAGGACGCGACCGTCGCCCGCACCGCCCAGACCCCCGACGGCACCTCCTGGTCACGCCGTTGGACGGGAGCCGGCGGGCTGTCCGCCCCGGACCTGCAGACCAACCACGTCTACGCCCTCCAGCAGGGCGCCGACCTCACCCTCTTCCAGTTCGACGAGCTGCAGGAGCGGCCCGGCCCCGCCCACGACACCGGCACCGACGCCTCGGTGATCGCCGCCGTCGCGGCCCTCGGGCCCAAGGGCTGATCCCGTGCGCAGCCGCCCCTCCGTCTCGTCCCACCGCGTCACCACCCGACCCTCCACCCAAGGACTCCCCATGTCTGTGCTCAAGTCGACCTCCCGCCGCACGGTCGGCGTGCTCGCCGCCTCCTGCATCGCCTCCGTGGTGCTGGCCACCGTTCCCGCCCACGCCGACAGCGTCCAGGGCATCTCGTTCAGCTCGACCTCGACGGGCGCGCTGGGCAAGAACGCGGCCCCCGGCGGTCAGGTCACCCGCAGCCAGGTGATAGCCCGGGCGCAGGACTGGGTCGACCAGTACGTCCCGTACAGCTCCAACGGCCTTCAGGCGCCGTACAGTTGGTGGTCGGACGCACAGACCGGCGGCCGCTACCGGCAGGACTGCTCCGGACTCGTCTCCATGGCCTGGCAGCTGAAGGACAGTCCCAACACCGGCGGCCTGCCGTCGTACGCCAACGCGATCAACAAGTGGGACATGCAGCCGGGTGACGTGCTCAACAGCGACCAGCACGTGGTGATCTTCGCCGGCTGGCGCGACAAGAACGCCGGCACGTTCAACTACTACCAGGAGAGCAGCCGCAGCCGGCCGACCAACTACAACACCGACGGCAACCTCAACGCCTCGACGCTCTCCTCCCACCCGATGAGCGGCTACACCGCGCTGCGGTACAAGAACATCGTCGACGACCCGACGACGCCGCCGCCCGCGCCGTCGGCCAACAACCGGACGGTCGAGGCGATCGTGGGCGGCGCGCTGCACGAGATCTACACCGACGCCAACGGCTGGCACGACAGCGCCGTCCCCGGCGTCGGCAACCTGACCACCCTGGGCTTCGCGTACAACCCGGCCGGTCAGCGGGTGATCGAGGCCGTCGAGAACGGCGCCCTGCACGAGATCTACACCGAAGGCGGCACCTGGCACGACAGCGCCGTGCCCGTGTCGGGCACCATCGACACCCTGGGCTTCGCCTACAACCCGAACACCGGACAGCGGGTGATCGAGGCCGTCGAGGGCGGTGTGCTGCACGAGATCTACGCCGACGGCAACGGCTGGCACGACAGCGTCGTCCCCGGTGTCGGCGGCAACATCAGCGCCCTGGGCTTCGCGTACACCACGTCCGGCGACCGCGTCATCGAGGCCGTCGAGAACGGCGCGCTGCACGAGATCTACACCGACACCAACGGCTGGCACGACAGTGCCGTCGCCGGTGTCAGCGGCAACATCAGCACCCTCGGCTTCGCCATCAACCACGCCACAGGCCAGCGGGTGATCGAGGCCGTCGTGGACGGCACGCTGCACGAGATCTACAGCGACGGCACGACCTGGCGCGACAACGTCGTCCCCGGCATCAGCGGCACCATCACCTCGGTCTCCGTCAAGGTCAAGAACAACACCGGCGACCGCGTCATCGAGGCCGTCATCGACGGCACGCTGCACGAGATCTACACCGACGCCTCCGGCTGGCACGACGGCGTCATCCCCGGCACCCCGGGCGGCGCGACCGGCGTCTCCTTCGACCTCACCATCTGACCCACCCCGCCCCCACCCCGTGTGCCCGGTACGGACCCCCGTACCGGGCACACCGGCACATCCGGACGGCCGCCCCGGGCCCGGGCCGTCGAGGCTAGGCTCGGGGGATGATCGACGGCGATGGCGAGGTGACGGCGCCCCCACCGGGCCTGGTCGAGGCCGGAGATCGCCTCTGCGCCTCTGCGCGGCGCTCGAGCGCCACCTCGCCGACCCCGGCGTCGAGGCCGACGTCGAACGCGCCCTGGAGGAGCTGGACCTGGCCGTCTCCCGCCACCCCCGCCACACCGCACCCGAGGAGTGGCGGGCCCGCTACCTGAGGGTCCGGGACGTGTCCTGCTCGATCCGGCACGAGTACGGCCTGGGGGCGACGCCCGCCGACCTCCGCACGGCCCTCGCCCGACTCGACTCCCCCTGAGGGCACACCGGTTCGGACCCCGCCCGGCCCCGCGGGGCTCCCCCGACGCGGGCCGCCGGGAATCTCCCTGGCGCGGAGCGGCGGTGGCGGCTAGGCTCCCCGCGATGACCACGAACTCCCTTCCCAGATCGGAGGTCCCGTCCGCGCAAGGTGAGTGCTGATGCTCACTCACTCCGCGAACGGGGATCCCCGCCTTGCCCTCTGGCGGCGCGTACGCGAGTACGCCGTACCGCCCACGATGATCGAGACCGCCACCACCCGCCGCCTCGCCGGGGACTGGGCGGGCGCCTGCGCCGCCGCCGGCGTGGACGTCGACATCAGACTCCGCGACGTCGCCCGCGGCCACGGGCGCGAGCTCGCCGACCGGCTGCGGGAGGACCTGCACCGGCTGGCACCGGACCTGCTGCGCTGGCACCTGCCTCGGACCGCGCCCGACGGGCTGCTGCGGCCGGGACTGACCATGGCACTGGCCCGGTACCGGAGCGACCGTCCGGTCTTCCTGGTGGTCCGCACGCCGCCCGCCTGGGCGGACTACGAGCAGCGGATCAGCCTGGCCCTGACGGACGGCCCGGCCCCCGACGCCCACCCTCATCCGCGCCCCGGCCGCCGGTTCCGCCTCGACCTGCACCGACACCTGTGGGACGCGGAGCGCGGCCCCGAACTGCGCCTGCGGGCCGGTGACGGCGGGCCGAAGGACGACGCCCCGACGGCCCCGACCGGCCTGCGCTGCGCGGTGGACCGCTGGGCGGTCGAGGCCCGGCTGCTGCTCCGTGCCGACGGCCTCGCGTCCGGGCCCGTGGTGGTCCGGCTCGGGCGCCGCCACCGGCTGCTGCTCGACCCGGAGACGGACGCGCTCGCACCGGTGCCCGACGGGCTGGACGTCCACCGGCTGCCGGTGCTGCCCGATCCGGCGGTGTGGGTGCCGCCCGACCTCGACCTGCTGCGGGCCGGAGCGATCGAGGCGGACCGACTGCACCCGCTGGTCGCGGCCGCTCTCACGCCCGGAGGCCCGCACCACCGACCCATCGGGCCCTCCGGCCCCGTCGGCCCCGTCGGCCCGGACGAACCGTGGCTGGTGGAGTGCCGCGGCGCCCGGCACCGGATCGGTGTGGTCGACGGA
Source organism: Kitasatospora sp. NPDC051702 (assembly GCF_040681575.1). Classification (NCBI taxonomy): domain Bacteria; kingdom Bacillati; phylum Actinomycetota; class Actinomycetes; order Kitasatosporales; family Streptomycetaceae; genus Kitasatospora; species Kitasatospora sp. NPDC051702. The sequence goes on along the minus strand of NZ_JBFAZB010000008.1, from coordinate 130,299 downwards.
CGGCTCACCCCGCTCGACCACGACCCCGCCCAACTGCGCCGCGAGGAACTGCTCGCCGCGCTGTCCGGCACGGCGCTGCCCTGTCTGCGCGCCGTGCACCGGGCGCACCGTGCACCGCACGACTTGGACGAGGTCCGCGAGCGCCTGCGCCACGGCGACACCGCCGGCGCCCTCGCCGTCGTCGAGGCCCTGCTCGGCCCGGACGCCGCGCTGCCCACCGGCGCGCTGAGGGACGAGCTGGAGGCGGCCGCCGAACGGCGCACTGCCTACCGCCTGTACCGCGCGGGCCTCGACGGGCCGGCGCCCGACGGACCTCGGCGGGCGCATCACGCCTCCGCTCCGCGGCACTCCCGCTCCCGAACCCGCACCCGCGCCGCCGCGCGCTGACCTCCTGAGCTCCTGGCCTCCTGGCCTCCTGAGCTCCTGAGCTCCTGAGCTCCTGACCAGCAGACCTCCCGACCGCTCACTCCCTCCCCCAAGGTGATCACCCATGCCCATGCCCATGCCCATGCCCAAGCCCATGCCCGCACCCGTGCCGCCCGGTACCCGGCTCGACGTCGCCCGCCGGCTGCTCGACCTGCTCGGCGACACCACCACCGAGCCTCGCCCCGACGCCCAGTTGGAGGCCCTGACCCTGGCCGTCGCCGCCGATCTGCCCGTGCTGCTCTGGGGCGAGCCCGGCATCGGCAAGACCGCCGCGCTCAACCAGCTCGCCGCCGCCCTCGACCTACCGCTGACCACCGTGATCGCGAGCGTCCACGAGCCCTCCGACTTCGCCGGCCTGCCCGTCGTCGGGGACGACCCGGCCCACCAGGGCGTGCCGATGGCCCCGCCGGACTGGGCGGTGCGGCTGGTCCGGGCCGGGCGTGGGCTGCTGTTCCTGGACGAGCTGTCCACCGCGCCGCCCGCCGTCCAGGCTGCCCTGCTCCGGCTGGTGCTGGAACGACGCGTCGGCGCCCTCCGGCTGCCGCCGGGCGTCCGGATCGTGGCCGCCGCCAACCCGCGCGCCTCGGCGGCCGACGGCTGGGAGCTCAGCCCGCCACTGGCCAACCGCTTCGTCCACCTGCGGTGGGTGCACGACCACGAGGTCGTGGTCCGGGGACTGGGCGGTGTCTGGCCGGTGGCACCGCTGCCGCTGCTCGACCCGGACACCCTGCCGCAGGCCGTCGTGCTGGCCCGGCGCGCGGTGTGCGGGCTGCTCACCGCCCGCCCCGAGCTGGTGCACCGGCTGCCCGCCGACGAGGCCCGGCGCGGCGGCGCCTGGCCCTCGCCGCGGAGCTGGGACATGGCGCTGCGGCTGGTCGCCTTCGCGAGCGCGGCCGGTTCCTCCCGCGAGGTGCTGTCCCTGCTGGTCCGGGGGGTGGTCGGGGACGGCCCGGGGCTCGAACTGATCGCGACCATGGACCGGATGGACCTGCCGGACCCGGAGTCGCTGCTCGCCGACCCGGCCGGTGCGGTGCTGCCGGAGCGCGGGGACCTGCGCCAGGCGGTGCTCGACGGTGTGGTGGCCGCCGTTCGCAGCCGGCCCGAGCGGGCCCGCTGGGAGGCGGCCTGGGCCCTGCTGGCCCGGGCCGTGGAGACCGGCGCGCCGGATCTGGTGGTCGTCCCGGCCACCACCCTGGCCGCGTTGCGGCGCGAGGACTGGGAGGTGCCGGAGGCCCTCGAACGCCTCGCTCCCGCGGTGGCGCTGTCCCGGCGGGCCGAGCGGGCGGCCGCCCGTGCCGGGGCCGTCGCGGGTGTCCTCTCCGGGGCCGCCGCCGGGGCCGGCCGATGAGCGCGGCCGGCACCGGGGCGCTGGACCTCGACAAGCTGTTCGCCGCCCGGCTGCACGCCACCCGGGCCCGGCCTTACCTGGCCACCGCCCTGTTCGCGCTCCACGTCGTGGAGTCGCGGGAGGTCCCGACGGTGGCCGTCGACCGGTACTGGCGGTGCTACGCCTCGCCCCTGTTCGTCGCCCGCACCCCCGTGGAGGAGCTGGCCGCGGTCTGGGTCCACGAGGTCTCCCACCTGCTGCGCGACCACCACGGGCGCGGTGACCGCCTGGCCCGGGAGCTGGGCTTCGACGGCCCGGGGGCGCGGCTGCGGATGAACATCGCCGCCGACTGCGAGATCAATGACGACGTGTACGGGGACGGTCTGGTCGAGCCGACGGGTGCCGTGCGACCCGCCGATCTGGAGCTGCCCGAGGGGCTGCTGATGGAGCAGTACGTCCGCGGGTTCCGGTTCGACCCGAACGGCCTGGAGGCGGCCTGGCTGGACTGCGGCAGCGGTGCCGACGGGCTGGCCCGGAGCTGGGAACAAGGGCCGGAGGGCGCACACGGGCTCAACCCGCAGGAGCGGGACGCCGTGCGCTTCCGGGTGGCCGAGGGCATCCGGGCCCGGCCCGGAGACGCCCCGGGCGGCTGGCAGCGCTGGGCCGAGGAGGCGTTCCACCCGCCGCAGGCGTGGCGGGCGCTACTGGGGGCGGCGATGCGTTCGGCGCTGTCGGGGGGAGGTGCCGGCGACGACTACAGCTACGGCCGGCCCGCGCGCCGCTCGGCCGGGGTGCCCGGCGCGGTGCTGCCGAGCCTGCGCCGGCGTCCGCCCAGGGTCGCCGTGGTCGTGGACACCTCCGGGTCCGTCTCCGACGCAGAGCTCGGCAGCGCGCTCCTGGAGGTCGCCGCGATCGGCCGCGCCGTCGGCGGGCGGCGTGACCAGGTCAGCGTCGTCCCGTGCGACGCCGTCGCCCAGACCGTCCACCGGCTGTGCGGCACCCAGGGCGTCCCGCTGCTCGGGGGCGGCGGGACGGACCTGAGGACGGGCTTCACGGCCGCGCTGCGGGCCCGTCCCCGGCCGGACGTCGTCGTGGTGCTGACGGACGGCCAGACGCCGTGGCCGCCCGCGCCACCGCCGTGCCGCACGGTGGTGGGCCTGTTCCCCCGGTCCGGGCGGCGCAGCATCGAGCACGATCCGGACTACCAGCCGGCCGCGCCGCCCGGCTGGGCCCGGGTGGTCACCATCGGGTGAGGCCGCCCGGGCCGCTGCCCGGCGGGAGGGTCGCCGCCCGGAGCCGCCGCCGGGTGGCGGCTCCGGGTGGGCGGGGGTCAGCCGACCATCGCCGCCAGGACGCTGCGCCAGTCCTCCCCGGGCTCCGGGGTGAGCGCTGCGGACAGGGCCTCGGCGCGGTAGTGCCAGGGGCGGCGGAGCTCCGGGTCGGCGTCGGGCCGGAGGTCGAGCGGGCTCGCGGAGCCGAGCAGGCGGACCAGTTCGGTGCCGAAGTCCGTCCAGGAGACGTGCCCGCTGACGGCGTTGACGATCCGCCCGGCCGCCGGGTTCGGCTCGCCGACGCAGGCCGCGAGGGCGCGGGCGAGGGCGGCCGCGTGCACCCAGGACGCGCCGTACCAGCCGGGGCGGCCGTCGGGCGCCGGGGTCGGCAGGGTGATCGGGCGGCCGGCCAGGGCGGCCTGGTAGAGGGCGCCGGTGGAGCCCCAGCGGAGCTGGTCGCGCAGGCGCTGGTGCGGGCCCCAGACGATCGGGGCGCGCACCACGGTGGCCGGGCCCCGGTCGGGGGCCGCGGCGGCCTCGAACAGGATCCGCTCGCAGTCCAGCTTGGCCTGCCCGTAGGGGCTGACGGGCTCGCCGGTCGGGCCGCCTTCGGCCACGTCGGTGCCGGCCGGCCGCCCGTAGGCGTCGATGCTGCTGACGAAGACGAACGGGCCGCCGCGCCAGCCCTCGACGAGGGCGCGCATCGCGGCGAGGTCGACGGCGTGCTCGGTGAAGGTGCAGGCGGCGTGGATGACGGCGTCGACGCCCTCGACCGCGCGGCGCAGGCTGTCCGGGTCGGCGAGGTCGCCCTCGGCGAGTTCGGCGCCGTGCAGGGCCGGCAGGTGTGCGGACTCGGGGCGCACCAGGGCCCGGACGGGGCGGCCCTGGGCCATCAGTTCCTGCAGGACGGCGGCGCCGACGCCGCCGGTCGCGCCGGTGAGCAGCACGGTGCCGGCCCGGGAGCGGGCGCTCGCGCCGGGGCGGGCCCCGGTGCGGGCGCGGGCGGCGCGGCGCTCGTCCTCGCGGGTGGCGAGGAGCGCGGCGAGGGCGCGCGGGGTGCGCTGTTCCAGGACGTCCAGGCCGGTGAGCGGCAGTCCGGTGCGGGTGCGCAGGCGCTCGGCGAGCTGGACGGCGACCAGGGAGTGGCCGCCGAGGGCGAAGAAGTCGCCGTCGGCTCCCGGGGTGGTGCCGAGGAGTTCGCCGAAGGCCGTCCGGACGGTGTCGAGCGGGCCGCGGGCGTCGGGGGCGGCCGGGGTGGCGCCGGGCAGCCGGCCGCGGTCGGGGGTGCCGTCGGGCAGCCGGGGCAGCGCGTCCACCAGGGTGACGGCGCGCGGGAGTCGGCCGGGGGCGAGGTGGCGGCGCAGGGCGGCGCGCAGCTCGCTGCCGGTGGGGGCGACGGGGCCGCGCACCACGGCGTAGGCGAGCGGCGGGCCGTCGGCGGCCTCGACGACGGCGGCCTCGACCACCCGGGGGTCCGCGGTCAGCGCGCTGACGACGGGGTGCGGGGCGCCGGCCAGCAGTGCGCCGGGGAGCGCCGAGAGCGGCCGGTCGGCGTCCTCGGCGACGGCGCCGAGCAGCCGGGCGAAGGCGTCCAGCAGCCGCCCGGCGGTGGCCTCGTCCAGGGCGTCGCGGTCGTGCTGGACCAGGCAGCGCGGCTGCGGGCCGTCCTCGACCAGCAGGGCGAGGCCGAACTTGGCGAGCCCCAGGTCGAGTTCGACGTTCTCGCTGGTGAGCCCGGGCAGCGTGAGCGGCTCGGCGGGGTGGACGAGGTCGCAGCTGACGGAGAGCAGCGGGGTGCCGTCGGCCCCTCGGGCGGCGCTGCCGAGGCGCTCGACGACCAGGTCGAAGGGCACCTCGTGGTGCTGCTGGGCGTCGAGCAGGGCGGCACGGACCAGGCCGAGGGTGTCGGTGAAGGTCGGGTCGCCGGCGAGGTCGGTGCGCACCGCGAGGGTGTTGACCCCGAGGCCGACGGTGCGCCGCAGTTCGGGCCGCAGCCGCTGGCCGCTGGCGCAGCCGAGGGTGAGGTCGGTGCGGCCCGCGGCGGTGGCGAGGGTGGCGAAGGCGGCGGCCAGGACGACGGCGAACAGGGTGGCGCCGTGCCGGGCGCCGAGCCGGCGCAGCCCCTCGACGGTGGCGGGGGTGAGCGGTGCGGTGTGCAGGGCGGCCCGGCGTTCGCGGGCGCCGGCGGGGACGGGGCGCAGCAGCGGCAGCGGGCGGGCCCCGGCGAGCCGGGCGGCGCGGGCGTCGGCCGCGGCGGTGAGCTCGGCGTCGCGGGCCCGCTCGCCGCGGGCGTACTCGGCGTACGTCGGCCCGGGCTGCGGGAGTCGGGGGGCGTGGCCGTCGCGTGCGGCGGCGTAGAGGGCGGCGAGGTCGGCGGCCAGCACCGGCAGCGAGCCGCCGTCCACGGCGATGTGGTGGATGGTCAGCAGCAGGGTGTGGTCCTGCGGCCCGTGGCGCAGGAGCAGGGCGCGCAGCACCGGCCCCGCGGCGAGGTCGAAGGGGCGGGCGGCCTCGGCGGCGAGCAGGGCCGGGGCGTTGTTGCCGGCGCCGTCCTCCCAGGTGGCGTCGACGGTGCGCAGCGGCACGGGGGTGACCGGGTCGGTCTGCTGGTGGGGCTGGTCGCCGTGGCTGCCGTACCGGGTGCGCAGGACGGCGTGGCGCTCGGTGAGGCCGGTGAGGGCGGTGGCGAGCGCGGCGGGGTCGAGCGGTCCGCGCAGGCGGGTGGCGAGCGGGACGTTGTAGAGGGCGCCGCCCTGGCCGAGGTGCTCCATCAGCCACATCCGCTGCTGGGCGTGGGAGAGCGGGGCGGGGCCGTCCTCCGGGGCGGCCGGGCGCGGCGCGGCGGCGGGGCGGTTGCGGCGGGCGCGGCGCAGCAGGTCCGCCTGGTCGGCCTGGTCGCCGGCGGCCTGCGGGGCCGGGGACGGCGTGGTGTCCGTACGCGGCGTGGTCGCCTGACCATCGACCGGCTGACCATCGGCCGGCTGCCCGTCGATCGGGTACCCGTCGGCCGGCTGCCCGTCGGCCGGGTGCTCGGTGGCGTTCATCGGGCGGCTCCTTCCGCAGTGTGGTCGTGCGCCGCGCGCAGGGCGCGTTCGAGCAGGTCGGCCTGCCCGGCGACGGTGGGGTGGCCGAGGAAGTCGGCGAGCGAGAGCTCCACGCCGAGGTCCTCGCGCAGGTCGTCGACGACCCACATGGCGAGCAGCGAGTGGCCGCCCTCGGCGAGGAAGTCGGCGCCCGGGTCGGTGATCGGTCGCTCCAGGGCGCGGCTCCACGCGTCGGCGACGGCCTGCTGGATCGGGGTGAGCGGGGCGGCCGTCCGACCGCCGGCCGGGGTGTCGCCGTCCGCGGCGGCCAGGGCCCGGCGGTCGATCTTGCCGCTGCCGGTCAGCGGGAGCGCGTCGAGGACGTGCCAGGCGGTGGGCACCAGGTGGGCGGGGAGCCGGTCGGCGAGGCGGGCGCGGAGCGTGTCGGCGGCGGCGCGGCTGCCCTCGGCGAGGACGAGGCAGGCGGTGAGGGCGGCGTCGGGGTGGCCGGCGCGGCGGACCACGACGGCGGCCTCGGCGACCTCGGGCAGGAGCAGCAGGGCGTGTTCGACCTCGCCGGGCTCGATCCGGAACCCGCGGACCTTGACCTGGTCGTCGGTACGGCCGTGGAACTCCAGGGCGCCGTCGGGGCGTTGGCGGACGAGGTCGCCGCTGCGGTAGGCGCGGCCGGTGCCGGGGAGGTCGCGGAAGCGCTCGGCGGTCAGCTCGGGCCGGTCGAGGTAGCCGCGGGCGAGCCGGTCGCCGGCGATCCACAGTTCGCCGACGGTGCCCGGCGCGACGGGGTCGAGCCGCTCGTCGAGGACGAGGGTGCGGGCGCCGCCGAAGGGCCGGCCGATCGGGACGGGCCCGCCGGTGCAGTCGGCCGGGGTGATCCGGTGCAGGGTGGTGAAGGTGGTGGCCTCGGTCGGCCCGTAGACGTTGAGGAGTTCGAGCCAGGGGAAGGCGCGCAGCACCGCTCCGGCGTACTCGGGGGACAGCGCCTCGCCGCCGACGGCCAGGGTGCGCAGCACGCCGAAGATCCGGGACTGCCGGGCGGCCAGGTGGTGGAAGAGCGCGGTGGTGATGAACAGCGTGGTGACGCCGAACCGTTCGACGTCGCGCACGAGGTCCTCGGCGGTGGGCCGGTCGGCCGGGGAGACGGCGACGGCGGCGCCGCGCGCGAGCGGGGCCCACACCTCGAAGGTGGAGGCGTCGAAGCTGACGGTGGAGTGGAAGAGCACCCGGTCGCGGGGGCCGAGCGGCACGGCGTCGGCGGCGGTGACCAGGTCGGCGACGGCGCTGTGCGGGACGAGGACGCCCTTGGGCCGGCCGGTCGAACCGGAGGTGTAGAAGAGCAGGGCGGTGGTGTCCGGGTCGGCGGCGTCGGGCGCGCTCACCGGGCGGGCGGCGGTCTCGGCGCCGTGCTCGGTGAGCACCAGGGTGCGCTCCTCGGGCAGCCCGGCCTCGGCGAGGAGGGTCTTGTCCCCGAGGACGAGGTGGGCGCCGGCGTCTCCGGTCATCTCGGCGATGCGCGGGCGCGGGTAGCCGGGGTCGAGCGGGACGGCGTGGGCGCCGGCCCGCCAGATCGCCAGCTGGGCGACGACCAGGCGGGTGGAGCGGGCGCAGAGCAGGCCGACGGCGCTGCCGGGGCCGATCCCCCGCTCGGCCAGGGCGGCGGCCAGCCGGCCGGACGCGTCGAGGAGCTGGCCGTAGGTCAGGGCGGTGTCGCCGTCGGTCACGGCGAGCGCGTCGGGGCGCTCCTGGGCGTGCCGGGCGACGAGTTCCGGGAGGGTGGCGGTGGGCATGGTGGTTCCCTTCCGGGCGCCCCGGCCGGTGGGCCGGCCGGGGCGCCCTGCGCAGGAGGTGCTTGCGGGCGGACGGTCAGGCGGTGGTGGCGGGCGTCGGCCGCCGTTCCTCCACCAGCCGGGCGACGGCCCGCAGGTCGGGCTGGCGCAGCACCAGGGGTGCCCGCAGCCGGACGCCGTACTCGGCCTCCAGGGCCTCCAGCAGTCGGGCGGCGGCGAGCGAGTTGCCGCCCGCGGCCAGGAAGTTGTCCGCCGGCCCGAGGTCGGCTCGGCCGATCAGGTCGCGGCAGAGCCGCAGCACGGTGCGCTCGGTGGGAGTGTCGCCGTCCTCGGTGTCCGGCGCCGCGGCAGCCCGCTCCTCCTCCAGGGCGAGCAGGGCGGCCCGGTCGACCTTGCCGTTGGCGTCCAGCGGGAAGGCGTCGACGATCCGGACGGCCGAGGGGACGGCCTGCTCCGGCAGCCACGGCCGCACCGCGGCGAGCAGGTCCTCGGCGCCGCCCGCCGGGGATCCCGCGGCGGTCTGGACGTAGGCGAGCAGGCGGGTGACGCCCGCCGAGGTCGCGGCGGCGACCACGGCCCGGCGCACCCGCCCGTCCCGTTCGAAGGCCGCCTCGACCTCGGCGGGCTCGATCCGGACCCCGCTGACCTTGACCTGGTCGTCGAGCCGGCCGTGGAACTCCAGGACGCCGTCGGCCCGCATCACCACCCGGTCGCCGGAGCGGTAGAGCCGGTCGACGCCCTCCACGCCGGCCGGCACGCCGACGAAGCGGCGGGCGGTCAGCTCGGGGTCGAGGTAGCCGGCGGCCAGGCCGCGGCCGCCGATGCGCAGTTCGCCCGCCTCGCCGCGCGGCACCGGCCGGCCGTCCGGGTCGGTGACCAGGACGACCGCGCCCGGGATCGGCAGCCCGATCGGCGGGGCGCCGGTGCCGTGGTCGCCGCCGGGCGCCATGGTGTGGACGGTGGTGGTGACGGTGGCCTCGGCGGGCCCGTAGGCGTTGTGGACGGTCGCGGTGACGTCCGGGCCGGGGGCGCGGCGCAGCCGGTCGCCGCCGACGGTGAGGTGGCGCAGCGCCAGCCCCCGCGGCCAGGGCCGGGCCAGCAGGGGCTCGGCGAGCGGGGTGGGCAGGACGGCGGCGGTGATGCCGGCCTCGCGCCACCAGTCGGCGAGCGCACCAGAGTCCCAGCGGACGGCCTCGGGGGCGACGACGAGCGCGGCGCCGGAGGTGAGGGTGGCCCACAGCTCCATCACGTGCGGGTCGAAGGCGACGCCGATCAGCAGGCTGTGCCGCTCGCCGGGGCCGAGGCCGGCCAGCTCGCGGTACCACTGGAGCAGCGCGCCGAGCGCGGGCTCCCCGACGGCGACGGCCTTGGGCGTGCCGGTGGAGCCGGAGGTGAGGACGGCGTAGTGGGTGCCGGCCGGGACCTGCACCTGCTCGCCGGGGACGAGGGCGACGGCGACGGGGGTGTCCCCGAGGTCGAGGTCCAGCGTCCGGTGCTCGCCCTCGGGCAGCACCGCCGGGTCGCCGACCAGGCAGGCGGGCCGCAGCTGTTCGGCGACGGCCTGCAGCCGGCGCTCGCCGGGGCGGGGGCCGAGCGGCAGGTGGACGGCGCCGAGCTTGGCGGTGGCCAGGGTGACCGCGGCGAGGGCGGCCGAGTGGCCGAGGCAGACGCCGACGAGGTCGCCCGGGCGGACCCGGTCGCGCAGTTCGTCGGCCACGGCGTCGGCGAGGCGGTCGAGTTCGGCGTAGCTGTGGGTGCGGGCGCCGTCGATCAGGGCGGGGGCGTCCGGGGTGCGGTGCGCCCAGGTGGTGAACAGGTCCAGGACCGCACCGTCCTGGTGCGGACGGCCGTACCCGATGCTCAGGTTTTCCATCATCGTCTCCAGGTCTCGACGGTTCGTCAGTTCAGGCCCATGGCCCGGGCGACGATCACCTTCTGGACCTCGGAGGTCCCCTCGATGATCGTGGTCATCCGCACGTAGCGGTACAGGAACTCCAGCGGGTGGCCGCGCACCCAGCCGGTGGCGCCGTGCACCTGGAGCGAGCGGTCGACCGCGCGGACGGCGGTCTCGGAGGCGGTGAGCTTGGCGAGCGCCGCGTTCTCGGGCGCCTCGGTGCCCTCGTCGACGAGCCGGGCGCAGGCGAGGGTGAGCAGCTTGGAGCACTCCACCTCGGCCCGGGTGGCGACCAGGTGCTCCTGGACGTGCTGGTACTCGCCGATCACGCGGCCGAAGGCGCGCCGCTCGCGGGCGTACTCGAGGCCGACGCGCAGCGCGTACTCGGCGATGCCGTTGCACATCGCGGCGACGACCAGGCGGCCCCGGGAGAGGCTGTCCATGGCGAGGGCGGTGGCCGCGCCGACGCCCTCCTCGCCGCCGATCACGGCCTCGGTGGTGACGGTGACGCCGTCGAGCAGCAGCTCGAACAGCGGCTCGCCGGACATGCCCTCGTAGCGCTGGCCGAGGCGCAGGCCCGGCTGGTCCATGGGGAGCACGAAGGCGGTGGCGCCGGCGGTGGGCCCGGCGCCGTCGCCGAGGTCGGTGGCGGCGACGACCAGGGCGATGCCGGCGTGGCCGGCGTTGCTGACGAAGGTCTTGCGCCCGTTGAGCACCCAGCCGTCGGCGGTGCGCACGGCGGTGGTGGTGAGGCGGAACGCGTCGGAGCCGGCGTGCGGCTCGGTGAGGGCGAGGCAGCGGGTCTGCTCACCGCGCACCAGCGGGACGAGGTGGCGCTCGATCTGTTCGGGCGTGCCGTGCCGCAGCAGCGGGCTGGGGCCGTCGGAGCCGGCCAGGGCGTACGGCGCGAGCGGGCAGCCGCTGCGTCCGGCGGCGTGGTGCAGCAGCACGACGGCGGTGAACGGCATGTCGGCGCCACCGAGCTCCTCGGGGTAGTCGCCGGCGTAGAAGCCGAGGGCGGCGGAGCGCTTGCGGACGTAGGCCCGCAGGTCGGACGGGATCTCGTCGGCGGTCTCGGGGAGTTCGGCGGCCAGCGGGACGAGTTCGCGGCGGACGAAGCTCTCGAAGGCCTCGACGAGTTCGCGGTGGCCGTCTTCCAGGACGGCGGAGGGGGCGGTCACGGGGACGCTGCCTTTCAGTTCTGGCCGGTGAGGGCGCGGGCCTGGTCGGCCAGGACGGCGTGGCGGAACAGGGTGCGCAGCGGCGGGCGGCTGCCCAGGTGCGGCTCCAGCCAGGCGGCGAGCTGGGCGGCGAGCAGCGAGTGGCCGCCGACCTCGAAGAAGTGCGAGTCGGCGGTGAAGCGGTCGTGGCCGAGCACCTCGCGCCAGGCCGCGGCGACCAGCTGCTGGCCGGGGTCGGTGAAGGCGCTGGTCGCGGCGGACTCGGGCTCGGGCTCGGCCGCGGCCTCGTCGGCGAGGCGGGCGAGGGCGGCGCGGTCGGGCTTGCCGCCGGGCAGGGTGGGCATCGCCTCGACGGCGGTCCAGGTGGCGGGGACGAGCCCGCCGGGCAGCCGCTGGGCGAGGGCCGCGTGCAGGGCGGCCTGGTCGGGGCGGTCGGCGCCCTCCAGGAAGCCCACCAGGCGGGGGCCGGACTGCGGGTCGGTGTGCAGGACCACCGCGCAGGAGCGGCCGCCGAGTTCGGCGGAGGCGGCGGCCTCGATCTCCTCCAGCTCGATCCGGTGGCCGCGCAGCTTGACCTGGTTGTCGGCGCGGCCGAGGAAGGAGAGCCGGCCGCGCAGGTCGCGGTAGCCGCGGTCGCCGGTGCGGTAGACGCGCTCGCCGCCGAGGGCGGGCACGGTGACGAAGCGGGCGGCGGTGGGCTCGGGCAGGCCGAGGTAGCCGTCGGCCAGCAGGGCGCCGCCGACGGCGAGTTCGCCGACGCAGCCGGCCGCCAGCGGGCGCAGCGTCTCGTCCAGGACGTGCAGGCGCACGCCGTCGAGCTCGGCGCCGAGCGGGATCTCGCCGTCCTCGGTGAGGTCGGCGGCGCCGACCTGGTGGACGGTGGAGGTGACGGTGGCCTCGGTGACGCCGTAGGCGTTCAGCACGGTGGTGGCCTCGGTCAGCCCGGCCAGCGCGCGGGCGGGCAGCCGCTCGCCGCCGAGGACGAGCAGCCGGGGGTTCCACCGGCCGTCGCGCAGCGCCTCGCGCAGGTCCTCGCGGACGGCGAGCAGGTAGCTGGTCGGCAGGTTGGCGACGGTGACGCCGCGGGCGGCCAGCACGGCGACCAGCTCGGGGCCGGTGGGGACCTCGCGCTGGGGCACCACCAGGGCGGCGCCTGCGCAGAGCGCGGGCAGCACCTCCTCGAGGGCCACGTCGAAGGAGGGCCGGGCGAACAGCAGCACCCGGTCGGCTGCGGTGAGCTCGTAGCGGTCGGTGATCGCGGCGACGTACCCGGCGAGCGCCTCGCGCCCGACCAGGACGGGCTTGGGCACGCCGGTGGAGCCGGAGGTGTGGATCAGGTAGGCGGCGCCGTTCAGGACGGCGGCCGGTTCGGCCTTGGGGAAGGCCGGGCCGTCCAGCAGGGCGGGGGTGACGCCCTCGACGGGCAGGGCGAGCGCGCTCTGCCGGGTGGCGAGCACCAGCGCCGGGGCGAGCCGCTCCAGGAGCAGGCCGAGCCGGGCGGCCGGGTCCTCGGAGGACAGCGGCGCGTACACGGCGCCGTGGCGCAGGCAGGCCAGCAGGGCGACGACGCTGTCGGTGCCGCGCGGCAGGACGGTGGCCACCGGCTGGCCGGGCTGCACCCCGGCGGCGCGCAGCCGTTCGACCAACTGGTTGACGCGGCGGTCGAGTTCGCCGTAGCTGATGCGCTCGGTGCCGGCCAGCAGGGCGAGCGCGCCGGGGTCGTGGGCGGCGGCCGGGTCGAGACCGGCGGGCGTCACGGCGGTGGCGGGCGCGGCGGCCGGGGCGGGGTCGAGCGCGGCGAGCGGCGCGTCCGGCGCGTCGAGGTAGCGGCGCAGCAGTTCGAGCAGGCGCTCGGAGAGCAGGGTGGCCTCGGCCTCGCCGAAGAGGTCGGCGTCGTAGTCCCAGACCAGGGTCATGCCGGCGGCGCCGTGCTTCTCGCCGACCACCCGGCGGTCGTCGGGCAGCAGCACCAGGTCGAGGTCGAAGCGGGTGGTGCCGGTGTTGAAGCCCTCGTACAGCGAGACGTCGAGGTCGGGGGCCTGGACGTCCGGCAGGGCGGCGTCGTGCGCGCTGAACATGACGTTGAACAGCGGGTTGTCGGCGCCGCCGGTGTGCAGGCCGAGCCGGCGGGTCAGCTCCTGGACCGGCAGGTCCTGGTACGGGAGGGCGCGCAGCAGGACGTCGGTGACCTCGTCCACGGCCTCGGTGCCGGGGGCGGCCGGGTCCAGCCGCAGGCGCAGCGGGACGGTGTTGACGAACATGCCGACGGTGCCCTCGAAGCCGGCCGGGCGGTTGCCGACGGCGGTGCCGACGACGAGCTCGCGGTGGCCGCTGTGGCGGCGCAGCAGTTCGGCGAAGAGCGCGAGCAGGGTGCTGAACGGGGTGTGGCCGTCCTCCTTGCTGCGGGTGCGCAGCCGCTCGGCGAGGTCGGCGCCGATCGACTGGCGCAGCTGGCCGCCGCGGTGGCGGCGCACCGCGCCGGGCCGGGCCAGTCCGGGCAGGGTGACCTCGCGCGGGGCGTCGGCGAGTTCGCGCAGCCAGAAGGCGAGGGCGCGCTCGCGGGCGTCCGGGTCGACGGCGGTGCGCGCGTGCTCCTCGTACGAGGGCGCGGCGGGCAGCTCGTAGGTCTCGCCGAGGACGTGGGCTCGGTAGACGGTGAAGAGGTCGCGCAGCAGGATCGCGAAGGAGTGGCCGTCGTGGACGAGGTGGTGCTCGACGTGGATCAGCCGGTGGTGGTCGTCGCCGAGGCGGACGAGGTGCCAGCGCAGCACCGGCGCCCGGTAGGTGTCCAGCGGCTCCTCGGCCTCGGCGGCCAGCAGGGTGCGGAACGCGCCCTCCGGGTCGGCCTCGGCGGTGAAGTCGCTGCGGCGCAGCAGGGGTTCGCCGGGTGCGGCGACCCGCTGGCCGGGCAGCCCTTCGGCGCGGGCGACCAGCTCCAGGCGCAGGCCGGGGTGGTGGGCGAGCACGGCGGTCAGGCCGGCGTGCAGCGCGTCCTCGTCGAGGGTTCCCCAGAGGTCGAGGACGGCGGTGAAGTTGTACGCGCGACTGCCGGGCAGCATCTGCTCGTGCAGCCAGACGATCTCCTGCGAGGAGGAGAGCGGGAACATCGGGGACTCCCTTGTGTGGTGGGCGTGGTGGTACTGCGGTGGCGGGGCGGTGTGGGGTGGTCCGCCCCGGCCGGGGCCGGGCGTGCCGGGGTGGTGGCGCGGTCCGGCGGTCGGTGGCGTGAGGGTCCGGGACGGTCGGGGGTCCGTCGGGTCGGGTCCGGCGGGTCGGGGTCCGGGACGGTCGGGGTCCGTCGGTCGGTGGGCGGCGGCTCTCCGGTCGCGGTCCGTCGGTCGGTGCGCGGCGGGTCTCCGGTCGGGGTCGGGTCAGGCCGCGTGCAGGTGGCGGCGCAGCGTCGCCAGCAGGTCCTCGAAGGCGGCCCGGGCGGTGGCCTCAGGGAACCGTTCGCGGTCCCAGGCGAGCCTCACCAGCAGGTCGTCGCCGTGCGAGGCGGCGACGGCGAGCGGTGCGGCGAGCGGCCGCCCGGCGAGGTGGGTCTCCCGGCCGGGCACCCCGCCGAGCACCAGCGGCGGCCGGCGGTGCAGGTCCTCCAGGGTGAGCATGCCGTCCAGCGCGCCGGTCCAGGGCGCGCCGGCCGTGCGGGCGGCCCGGACCAGTTCGTCGAACGGGGTGTCGGCGTGGTCGAGGTCGTCCCACCAGGCGTCGGCGAGGTCGTCGAGGGCGGCGGCCCCGGGGTCGGCCGGGTGGACGAGGGTGTTGAGGAAGCAGCCCAGCACGGGCGCTGCGCCCGGCGGGCGGCCGCCCCACGGGTAGCCGAGGGCGAGCGGCCCGACCGGGCCGTGCAGCCGGTGCGCGGCGACCGCGGTGGCGTCCAGCAGCGCGGGGAAGACGGCGCTGCGGGCGGCCCCCTCGGCGGCGGGCAGCCGGTGGCTGAGCATGCCGGTGGTGGGGGCGGCGCCGCCGCCGGCACCGCTCAGGCCGCCGAGCCGACGGCCCCAGTGGGCCTGCGCGGCCGCCCCGGCGGCGGCGTCCTCGGCCGCCAGCTGGCGTTCGACGGCTTCGCGGTAGCCGTCCAGGGCGGCCCGGTCCGGCGCGGTCGCGGGTGCCTCGTCGCGGGCGTAGGCCTCGGTGAGGTCGGCCGTCAGGATGCCGAGCGACTGCTCGTCGCAGGCCGCGTGGTCGACGGCGACGGCGAGCAGCTCCTCCTCGCCGTCCGGCTCCCGGGCCACCAGCAGGCGCAGGGCGGGCCCGTCGGCGGGCCAGTCCAGCAGGGCCTCGCGCAGGGCCGAGCGGGCGGTGCCGCCGGGGGCGACGGGGACCGCCCCGGCCGCGGCGGAGGGGCCGCCGACCCGGAGCACGGGCGTGCCGCGGACGGTGGCGAAGCCCCCGCACAGGGCGGGGTGGCGGGCCGCCGTGGCGGCGGCCGCGCGGCCCAGCCGGTCAAGGTCGAGGGTGCCGCGCGGGTAGGCGAAGAACAGCGGGACGACGTCGGGGCGGCCCGCGGCGGCGAGGCGGCGGGTGATCAGGAAGCGCCGTTGGGCGCCGGTGAGCGGGAGGAGGTCCGTCGTGGCGTCGGCGGCGGCGGAGCGGTACCGGGCGAGGTAGGCGGCAGTGATGCTGGCGGGCACGGAACGGTCTCCGGTTTCCGGTGTCGGTTCGGGTCGGGGTCAGGGGGCCGGGCGCGCGGCGGGCTCCTGCTCGGCCGCCCCGGCGGCGGTGGCGGACCCCGTGGTGGTGGCCCCGGTGGTGGCGGCCGGGTCGGCCGCGGTGGTCGCAGCGGCCCCGGTGGCGGGCGCGGCCGCGGTGGCGGCGTCGGCTCCGGTGCTCGGGTCGGCTCCGGTGGCTGCCCCGGTGGTCGCGGCGGCCCCGGTGGTCGGCAGGTCCCGCATGCCGCGCAGCGGTGACAGCAGCAGGGGCACCGGGACGATCAGGAAGCCGGCCGCGCAGAGCCAGAGCGCGGCGCGCGGCCCGGCCGCGTCGGCGACGGCGCCGCCGACCAGGGCACCGAGCGGCAGCGTGCCCCAGACCAGGAAGCGCATGGTGGCGTTCATCCGCCCGAGCAGCTCCGGCGGGCACAGGCTCTGCCGGAAGCTGACCTGGGCGACGTTGTAGGCGACCGCGCCGAACAGCACCACCGCCGAGGCGATGCCGAACAGCAGCACGCCCGCGCCCCGGCCGGACAACGGCCACAGCACCGCGAACGGCGCCGTCACCACGGTGGCCAGCCAGATCAGCCGGGCCTGGCCGACCAGGGCGGCCAGCCGACCCGCGCACAGCGCCCCGGCCAGTCCGCCGACGGCGGAGGCCGACAGCAGCACGCCGATGGCACCCGGCGCCAGGTCGAGCACCCGCACCCAGAACACCGTCTGCACGGCGGCCAGGACGGCGCCGAACAGGTTGGACACCGCCGTGGCCGTGGCGATCGCCCGCAGCAGCGGGTGTCCGAGCACGAAGCGGACGCCCTCGGCGACCTCGGCACGCAGCGAGGCGCCCGGATCGGGCTCCGGGCGCGGCTCCTCGACCCGGATCCGGGCGAGCAGCAGCGCGGAGGCCAGGTAGCCGACGGCGTCGGCGACGATGGCGATCGACGCGCCGAGCAGTTGGACCAGCCCGCCGCCGAGCCCGGGCCCGACGATCTGGGCCGAGGAGCGGACCGTCTCGATCGCGCCGTTGCCCCCGACCAGCTGCTCGCGCGGCAGCACCGACGGCAGGAAGGACTGGTGGGCGACGTCGAAGAAGACCGTGGCCACCCCGGTGACCAGCGCCACCAGGTAGAGCTGGGCCATGGTCAGCACGCCGAGCGCCGCGGCCGGCGGGATCGAGCCGACGGCCAGGCAGCGCACCACGTCGGCGCGGATCAGCACCGGCAGCTTGCGCATCCGGTCCAGCCAGGCCCCGGCCGGGAGGCCGACCAGCAGGAACGCGGCGGTCTCGGCGGCGGTCAGCAGGCCGACCTCGAAGGGGGTGGCATCGAGCACCACCACCGCGACCAGCGGCAGCGCCACCAGGGTGACCTGACTGCCCGTCTGGGCCGCGGCGGCTCCCGTGAGCAGGAGCCGGAAGTCGCGGTGTCCGAACAGGCGGGTCGGGCTGGGGCTTGGCGTCTCGTTCATCAGTGCGACTCTCGGCCACCCCTTCACCGCCGGGCAACCGCCGGGTCCGTTTCCGGACGAACCGGGGATCGGCCGGATCACGCCAGCCCTCCGAGCTCCGCCCACGACCCCGCGGCGGCCCCCGACGAACCCGCCGGACGCCCCGGGCAGCCCGTCTGCCAGCAGGAATCCGCCCGGCCGCGGGGCGCCTCGGCCGGGCGGCGGCACGTCCAGACGGGAGTCCGCTATCCGGGCATCGGCATTCCGGCCATCGGACGCCCCCGCTCAACTTGGCCGGATTACGTGAAGCGCTGACCCTCCGTCATCTGATCGTGATACCGGCCGCGCCGCCGCCGGCCGTCAAGGACTACAACCCACCGATTCCGCGGACGGCGCGGTGACCTGCCCGAACGCCCCGGCCGGGCGCCGCCAGCGGCACGCCCCGCCCGGCCCCGCCCAGTCCGCCCGGCGCCGCCCAGTCCACCCGGCGCCGCTCAGTCCGCCCGGCGCCGGGTCACCGCCAGCACCGCCATGTCGTCGTCCCGCGGACCACCCACCCACCGCTCGACATCCGCCACCAGCGCGTCGACGACGCCCTGCGGACCGTCGAACGGACCGAGCGGCCCCAGCCCGTGCAGCGGCTCGTAGAACTCCCCCGCCGCGTCCCGGGCCTCGGTCACCCCGTCCGTCACCAGCAGCAGCGTCCGGCCCCGCGGGAACGGCCACGCCTCCGGAGCCGGGCGCGCCACGCCCAGCGACCCCATGCCCAGCGGCAGCCCCGGGTCCGCGGCGTCCAGTCGGCGCATCGGCTCCCCGCCGCCCAGCAGGTAGGGGCCGGGATGCCCGCAGTCCAGGGTGCGCACGACGTCCCCGCCCGGCGGGAACTCCACCAGCAACGCGGTGATGAACCCCTCCAGCCGCACCTCCTCCGCCAGCAGGCCGCTCTCCCGCACCAGCGCGCGCTCCAGGCCGTCGGCCAGCGCCGCGAGGTCCGGCGCGCGGTGCGCGTCCTCCCGGAAGGCACCCAGCAGCACCGACACCGCCCCGACCGCCTGCAGCCCCTTGCCCCGCACGTCCGCGATCAGCACCCGCACGCCGAACGCCGTCTCCTGCAGCGCGTAGGCGTCGCCGCCGATCAGCGCCTCGGTCTGGGCGGCGCGGTAGCAGGCCGCGACGGACAGCCGCCCCACCCGGGCCGGGGGCTCCGGCAGCACCGCCCGCTGCGCGGCCTCGGCCACCGAGCGCACCCGCTCCAGGCGTCGCCCGTACCGGTCCACCACGCGGTTCACCCAGACCCCGAGCAGGGCGGCGAACACCGTGTTCGCCAGCTCCAGGTACCCCGCCCGGGTGCCGATCGTCCCGTCCTGCACGCCCAGCACGAGGATGCCGGCCACGTTGGCGGCGCCCACCGCGAGGACGTCCCGCAGCGTCAGCAGCGCGCCGGCCAGTACGGCGGCGGCCGCGAGCATCGGATCGCCCCAGTAGTCGGCCGGGTCGAGCGCGTTCCAGACCAGCCCGGCGAGGATCAGGCACCACGGCGCGAACCGCACGTACGGCGGCCACTGCGCGGACCTCGGGCCCGGGGCCATCGGCGACCTGGCTTCCGTCTCGGCGACCATGCGGACATTCGGAAGATCTCCTTCCGATCGTAGGGCCTGTCCGAGGATTCCCGCCGGGCGTGCCGCACCGGGGCCCGGCCCGTGCGCCGGGCCGGCCGCCGTCCGGGTGACGCCGGGCGGGCGCGGCCGGCGGGGGCGGACGCGACGGGCGGGCCGGGCCCCGGCGCCCGCCGACCCGGGTCAGCCGACCCGGGTGAGCCGGGTGCCCCGGACCGGCGCCGGGTCCGGGGAGGGCACGGGGGCCACGGGGGCGTCGACGGCCGCGGGGCGTTCCTGGTCGGCGCGGTCGGGGCCGGCGAGCAGGATGGAGCGCTGCAGCCGCCGCAGTCCGGCGGAGGGCTCCATGCCCAGTTCCCGGACGAGGGTGTTGCGCAGGCGCTGGTAGGCCTCCAGCGCCTCGCCGCGCCGGCCGGAGCGGTGCAGGGCGATCATGTACTGGCCGTGCAGGCTCTCGTGGGTGCGGTAGCGGTCCACCAGCACGGTCAGTTCGGCGAGCAGCACCCGGTGCCGGCCCAGCCGCAGGTCCGCCTCGATCCGCTGGTCCAGCGCACAGAGCCGGGTCTCCTCCAACCGCTTCGCCTCCACCCCCAGCTGACCGCCGAGCGGGACGTCGGCGAAGGCCGGGCCGCGCCAGTGGCCCAGCGCCTCCGCCAGCTGCCGGGCGGCGAGCGGGAAGTCCCCGCCGTCCATGGCGCGGTAGCCCGTGCCGGCCAACCGGTCGAACTCCCGGAGGTCGACCCGCCCGCCGTCGCTGTTCAGCCGGTATCCGCCCGGCAGGGTGGTCAGGACGTCCTTGGCGCCCAGCCCCGCCGGGGTGTCGCAACTCCGTTCCAGCGCACGGTCGATGAGGTCGCGCAGCTGGAGCACGTAGGTCTGCACCGTGGTGCGCGCACTGCGCGGCAGCCGGCCGGACCACAGCTCGTCGGCGAGGGCGCGCGCCGGCACGACCTGGTCGGCCCGCAGGGCCAGCAGGGCGAGCACCTGGCGCGGTTTCGGCGCCGACGGCACCACCGACTGCCCACAGACCCGGACCTCCAAGGCCCCCAGCACCCGGATCTCCATGATGACCACCCCTATCCAGACGGATCGGCGACCCCGACGGCCACCGGCCGGCCGGTACTCCGCCGCCGTGCGACCGGCCGGCCGCGGGGGTGGAGCACCCGCCGCACATCCAAAAACAGGACGGGCGGTTTGTCAATACAAAACCGAACGCGCTGTTTGTTTTTGAACGGAGGATCGGCCCCCACAGCGCCCGGAGCGGGCGGGGAAGACTGGGGCGCAGAGAGCAGCGGGGTCGCCGGGGCGGCGAGCGGGAGGCGCCGGGGCGGCGGCCGGCCTCAGCCCTCGACGCCCGCACGGGACGAGGCCAGTTCGGCCGCCACCCGCCCGCCGCGGTCCGCCGCCAGGTCGAGAGTGGCCAGCACCCCGGGCACCGCGATGCTCGGCATCAGGTGCTGGTAGAGCGCCGCCACCCGGCGCTCCAGGTCCGCCCGGCCGGACATCTTCTGGGACTGGATCTGCACGCCCGTCCAGGCTCCGGTGACCAGCCAGGCCGTCTCGTCCGGCTGCACGTGCGGCAGCAACTCGCCCCGCTCGCCCGCCGCCGCCAGCACGGCCTCCGCCCGACTGATCCACCCGGGGGCGGCCCCGCCGCCGAGGTCGCCGAAGTCGTCCTGGCCGAGCGAGAGCCGGGCCCCCGCACTGAGCAGCGGGTCGCGCGGCATCAGGTGCGCCACGACCATGCCGAGGTCGACGAACTCCTGCAGCTTGCAGTGCCGTTCGGGGATCTCGTCACTGCCGAACTGCTCCTCGACGACACCCTGGGCCAGCTCCCGCTTCGACGCGAAGTGGAAGTACACCGCGCCGCGGGTCACGCCCGCGCGGGCGACCACCTCGCCGATGGTCGCCCCCTCGTACCCGTACTCATCGAAGACCGAGGCCGCCGCCTCCAGGATCAGCCGACGCGTCCGGACCGCCCGTTCCTGCCGCACCACCGCCACCACCCCGCCCGCAACGCTCGGCAAACAAAACCAAACACCCCGTATCTTACCCGCCGGTCAGTCGCCGATCCCTCGAGGCGGAGTCGCGTCCACCACCCCGGGGCGAGGGAAAACCGCGTGGACGGTATGGGACTCCCAGGCGACCGGCGCCACTCCGCGGGAAGGCAGAGACGGAGGACACCCCCTCACTTGCGGTCGCCCTTCACCCGGAACACCCTTTCGTGATAATGAACCTGTCACGCGATCCACACCCACTCCCCCGCAGGTCAGGACAGGTGAACCGACCCCCCGGCCGAGGCCTGCGACCACCGGCCGCCACTCCGAGCCACCGCGCGGGCACGCTCGGCCGCCAACGAACCTTCGTTCGGGCGCCTTGAAAACCAAACCGGAAGGTACGTATCTTACGAGCCCTGAGCAGCCCACCCCGCCCGTCACGGCCTTCCGGAGCGCTCCCATGACTCTGCTTGCCTACCGCGCCCCCGCCGACGCCCGCGCCACCGGCGCGACCCCCGGCAGCACGCCCGGCCTCACCGCCGACCCGGCCGCCCCGGCCGGCGAGACCGCCCCGGCACCGCGCCTGACCACGACCGTTGCCAAGGAGTACGTCCACCGGGCCTGCCACGCCGAGGTCTTCCTCACCGGCAGCGAGCAGTTGAACGAGACCACCTTCACGGTCAGCGCACAGTGGCCGCGCGCCCACACCTTCTTCAGTACCCCGGACGGCACCCACCACGACCCGCTCCAGGCCGCTGAAACGATCCGCCAGGCCGGCATCTACCTCGCCCACACCCGGTTCGGCGTGCCCCTCGACCACAAGTTCATGATGTGGAACCTCGACTACACCACCCGCCCGCGCCACCTGTTCATCGGCTCGACGCCCACCGACCTCACCATCGAGGTCAGACTGGTCCCGCGGGCCCGCCGGACCGGCAGCACCGTCGACTTCACCCTCAACACCGTCCTGCGGCGCGGCCCCCAGCTGGCCGCCGCCGGCCACGCCCGGTTCACCACCGTGCCCGACTCCACCTACCGGCGGCTGCGCGGCGCCCGCCGCGAGGCCGACCGGGCACCGGCACCCGCCGTCACCACCGAGCCGCTGGCTCCCGGGCGGGTCGGCCGGCTCCGCCCCTGCGACGTCGTGCTGACCCCGGCCGACACCCCCGCGACGTGGCACCTCACCCCCGACCTGCGCCACCCCATCCTCTTCGACCACGCGAACGACCACATCCCCGGCATGGTCCTGCTGGAGGCGGCCCGCCAGGCGGCCAACGCGCTCGTCTCACCGACCACCGTCACCCCGGCCTCCGCCGCCACCACCTACCACCGGTACGCCGAGCACGACGCCCCCACCACGATCACCGCCCGCCACACGCCCGGGCCCGACCGGGACGCCATCACCACGACGGTGAGCGGCTACCAGCACGGCGAGCCGATCTTCACCACGGTCCTGACCGGCCACGCCGACGGGCACTGACCGCCCCCGGCCGGGAGGGGCGCACCGCCCGCCGCTACCGCTCCGTACCCGCCCGACCGGCCCGGCGCCGCCGACGGCCCGCCCGGCCGTCCGTCCCCTCCGGCGCCCCCGACGGCCCGCCCGACCTCCCCGGTCGGACGGGCCGTCGGCGCATCGGGGACGAACCCCCGCCACGGACTGGCACCGGGCGAACGCCTGCGCGAGGATGTCAGCCCTTGGATCCACTGTTACCGGGAGTAGACAGTGCGTGAAGTCGCTTCGCAGCAGAACGAGTTGATCAGACTGGCCGACCGGCCGGGCACCGACGACGCCCCCGGCAGGGAGGGGCGCACCGGCGGCCGGAGCGTACGGGTCCGGGTACTGGGGCGGCACGCCCCCGGCTCGCTGCTCGGCCACGACTGGCTGGACTGCGAGATCACCGTGACCGCCGACGCCGCCCGCGGGCACTTCGTCACACTGGTGACGCGACGTCAACTCCTGGACTGGGAAGCATCACTGGAGCGTCTCGCCCGGGGTGAGGCGGTGCGCTGGCTGGACGAGGAGCACGGGCCGGAGCTGCGCATCGAGCCCGGCCGGCCCGGCGGCGTGTGGGTGACGGTCTCCGACGCCGAGGAGTCCGGCGTCACCCTCCGGGTCGTCCTGTCCCCCGCCCCGGGCTGGCTGGACGAGCAGCACGCCCTGCTGGAGCGCGTCCGGGAGGCCTACCCCTCGGAGGTGGTCGAGGTCGCCCCCGGCGTGCGGGCCTGGCGCGGGCGGCGGGCCGACACACACTGACCGACACGTACTGACCGACCGTCAACCACCGGTGGCGGGGACGGGCGGGCGACGGCCCCCGCCCGCCCCCGATAATGGCGTCATGATCGACAAGCAGCTCCGCGTCGTGCTCGCCGAGGACTCCGTGATCCTCCGGGACGGAATGGTCGAACTCCTCACCGCACGCGGCTGTGCCGTGGTCGCCACCGCCGGGACGGCGCCCGACCTCCTCGCCGCCGTCACCGGGCACCGGCCCGACGTCGCCGTGGTCGACATCCGGATGCCCCCCACCCACACCGACGAGGGCATCCGCGCCGCCGTCGAGATCCGCACGGCCGCGCCCGAGGTCGGCATCCTGGTCTTCTCCCAGCACGTCGAAACCGCGTGGGCGGCCCGGCTGCTCGCCGGTGGAGCCTCCGGCATCGGCTACCTGCTCAAGGAACGCGTCGCCCGCACCTCGGAGTTCGTCTCCGCCCTGCAGCGGGTCGCCGCCGGCGGCACGGCGCTCGACCCGGAGATCGTCAACGGGCTGCTGCACGGCGGGCGGCGCAGCCGGGTGGACACGCTCACGCCGCGCGAGCGCCAGGTGCTGGAACTGATGGCGCAGGGCCACTCCAACCGCTCGATCGCCGGCCTGCTGGTGGTCTCGGAGCGGGCGGTGGAGAAGCACGTGGCCGCCGTGTTCACCAAGTTCGACCTGCCGGCCACCGACGCCGACAACCGCCGGGTCAAGGCCGTCCTGACCTACCTCGCCGAGAGCGGCGGCTGAGGACGTCCGGCGCGGGGCGTGGTCCGGCACGCACCACGGGCCCGGGTCCGCCACCCCTGCGGGTTCGTCACAGACGGACGGGCAGTTCGGCGGTGACGGTCGTCGGGCCGCCCGGCGGGCTGTCCACCCGCAGCACGCCGTCCACCGCCGAGAGCCGCTCCGCGAGACCGGCCAGCCCCGATCCGGCCGTCGGCGCGGCGCCCCCGCGGCCGTCGTCGTGCACCGACAGCCGGACCCGCCCGCCGGTCGAGCCCGCCGTCAGCTCCGCCGCCGTCGCGCCGCTGTGCTTGGCCACGTTCGTCAGCAGCTCGGCGGCGCAGAAGTAGACGGCCTGTTCGATCGCCGCGTCGGGCCGCTCCCGCAGGTCCAGCCGTACGGCGACCGGCACCGGCGACGTGGCGGTGAGACCGGGCAGCGCCTCCGCGAGGCCGCCGTCCAGCGCCACCGGGTGGATGCCCCGGGTGAGCCTGCGCAGACCGCCGATGGTGTCGTCGGTCTGGCGGCGGGCCCGGTCGACCAGCGTCCGCAACCGGGCGGCGTCCGGCACCCCGGCCCCGGCGGCCCCGGTGCTCCCGTCCGGGACGCCGGTGAGGCCGTCACCCGCCGCGCCGGTGCCCGGGGCCGCCGCGCCCAGGGCGTCGTCGGCGAGCGAGAGGGTGATGGCGAGCGCGACCAGCTGGGCCTGGGTGCCGTCGTGCAGGTCACGCTCGAGGCGGCGCAGGCGGTCCGCGTTCTCCGCCAGCAGGGTGGCCCGGGCGGCCCTCAGCTCGCCCACCCGCTGCTGCGAGCGCACCGGGCCGAGCAGCAGCCGGGCCAGACCACGATCGGCGGCGCTCACGCCGCGCAGTGCGGCCGGCACCGCGGCCAGCACCGCGAGCCCGACCGGCGCCGCCGCCACGTCCAGGAGGTCCACCGCCCTCGGCCCCGGTTCCAGCAGCCGCACCCAGAGCGGGAACCCCGTCAGCCAGAGCGCCGCGAGCGGCAGACCGACCACCACCAGGAAGCCGAGCACCCCGAGCGGCAGCCGCAGCAGCAGGTAGAGCAGGGCCCGCCAGGCCACCGGATCGGCCAGCACCGCCCCGCCCCTGGCGAACACCCCGGATCGCCGGGGCCGTGCCCCCGGGGCGGGCACCCGCTCGGCGAGCAGGCGCCCGACCAGCCGCCGGTGCAGCCCGCCCAGCCCGCGCGCGCCGAGCAGCGCCACGACCACGAACGGCAGTCCGACCACGGTGAGCGAGAGCAGCGCGCCCGCGTAGAGGACGGCGACGGCGTACACCCCGCCCAGCACCCCGATCGGCAGCCCGAGCAGCGCGAACGCCACGTCCCCGCCCCGCGCCGACAGGTACCGCCGTCGTTCGGCCACCAGCCACCTCACCGCTCCTCACCACTCCTCACCGCTTCCTCGGCCCACCATCGGCGAGCCGACCCGCCGCGCCGCCCGCCCGCGCTCACTCCCGCTCACCGCCGACCGCCTCCGGCACCCGGCCGCCGACGGCGCGCAGGCCGGTGCCCAGGATCCCCGGGACGGTCAGCGCCGCCGCGCCCGCGAGGACCCAGGCGCAGGCCGCGATCGGGACCGCCGGCACCACCGAGCCGGTGACCGACCGGGCGAAGGCGCCCGCGGCGGTGGCCGCCACCGCCGAGCCGAGCAGCACGCCCACCGCGGTGGTCAGGACCGCCTCGACGGCCAGCATCCGCAGCAGCTGGCGCCTGGTCGCCCCGACCAGCCGCAGCAGCGCGAACTCGCGGCGCCGGTCGGCCGTCAGCGCGACCAGCGTGTTGACGGTCGACACCGCGGCGAAGCAGACCAGCATGCCCAGTTCCGCCCCGCGCAGCCAGACGTCCGTGGCCCGGGTGACGCCGGTGGCGATCCCGGCCGCCCCGGCCGCCCGCTCCGCGGTGCTCGTCATGATCAGCATGGTGCCCGACAGCCCGACCAGGAGCGCGACCGGCACCACCGCGGAGGACGACCGGGCCGCGTAGCCGCGCAGGTTGGCGTCGGCCAGCCAGCCCACCCGCGGGGCGAGCACCCGCACCGGCGCCCCGAGCACGGTGGCCAGGACCCGGGCGGCGAGCGGCCCGAGCAGGGCCAGCCCGACGAGCAGCACCAGCGCGCCGAGCATCGTCGCCTGCCCCGCCTTGTCCACCTCCCCGGGGGCCCTGGTGGCCGCGAGCCTCAGCAGCAGCGCCCCGCCCGCGAGCACGGCCACCCCGGCGAGCAGCCGCAGCACGCCCGTCCGCCGCTGCCCGGCCGTGTCGGCGGTCAGCGCCGCGGCCGGGGTGGGGCGGGTGATCCGCCGGGCCCCGAGCGCGGTGGCGGCCAGGCCGACCAGCAGCGCGACGCCCAGCGCGACCGCCATCGCGACCGGCGCGCCGGGGATCCGCAGGCCGGGTGCGGCCATCCCGCGCCGCTGGAGTGCGCCGAGGAAGCCCCGCGCGGCGAGGGCGCCGACCGCCCACCCGGGTGCCGCGACCAGCAGGACCGTCGCCGTGACCTGCGCCCGCAGCAGCCGGCGCACCTGCCGCGGAGTGGCCGCGACGGTGCGCAGCAGGGCGAGGTCGCGGAACTGCTGACGGACGGTGAAGCCCAGCGCGTTGACCACGACGAACAGGGCGACCAGCACGGCGATCTCGCCGAACGCCCCGGCGATCAGCATCACGCCCGGGCCGTCGACGGGTGTCCGGGAGACCGCGGGCGGGGCGGCGGCCTGTGCGGCGACCAGCGAGCCGAACAGCGTCAGGGTGGCCACCGCCAGCAGCAGTGCCACCGCCAGCCCGACGAACGAGGCCGGCCGGCGCCGGATCTGACCGACGGCCAGGGGCAGGACGGTACCCATCGCGCTCACCCGCCCAGCCGGGCGAGCCGCTCGGCGACCCGTCCGGGGCTCGGCCGGTCGAGTTCGTCGACGAGCAGTCCGTCGGCCAGCAGCAGCACCCGGTCCGCGTAGCCGGCGGCCACCGGGTCGTGGGTGACCATCACGCAGGTGCGCCCGTCCTCGTCCACGCCGGCGCGCAGCAGGTCGAGGACGTCGTGGCCGGTCGCCCGGTCGAGCGCGCCGGTGGGCTCGTCCGCGAACAGCACGGCGGGGCGGGTGACCAGGGCCCGGGCGATCGCGACCCGCTGCTGCTGCCCGCCGGAGAGCTGCCCGGGCCGGTGCCGTTCGCGCCCGGCCAGCCCGACCCGGGCGAGCGCCTCCAGCACCCGGGCCCGCTCCGGCGGGGCCCCGGCGAGCCGCCCGGGCAGTGCCACGTTCTGCGCGACGGTCATCGCGGGCATCAGGTTGAAGGCCTGGAACACGAAGCCGACCCGGGTGCGGCGCAGCGCGGCGAGCCGCCGCTCGGGGAGCCCCGACACCTCCGTCGCACCCCACCGGACGGTGCCCCGGGTGGGGCGGTCCATGCCGGCGAGGCAGTGCAGCAGGGTCGTCTTGCCGGAGCCGGAGGGGCCCATCACGGCCGTGAACGTGCCCGGCGCGAAGGCCACCGTGACCCCGCGCAGCGCCCTCACCGCGGCCGCGCCGCGGCCGTACTCCCGGTGCAGCCCCTCACCGGTCAGTGCCGCGTCCGCGGCCTCGTCCCGTGCCGCCCCGACGGCGGCTGTCGTCATTCCGTTCATGCCCTTCATCCTGGGCATTCGGGGCGGGGGGATCGATGGGGCCGACCCCCGGATCCGGGGTTCGGGAAACCGAACCCCGGGTGGCCCTGGCGGCTCCGGGCGGTGCCGCGCGCGGCGCCTCGGGCCGCGGGTCCGCGGTCCCGGCTCGGGCCGTGGGTCGGGCCGCGGCTCGGACCGGGCCTAGGGCCGCGCCTCAGGCCGCGATGAGCTCGCGCAGGTCGATGCCGCGGTGCAGGGCGCGCAGGTCGGCGTGGAGCGTGGACGGCGGCACGGCGAGCACGCTGCAGCGCGCCCTGCTCAGGCAGTGGCGGGTGACCGATCCGCGCAGCAGCCGGCGCAGCGTGCCCCGAGCGGCGCCCTGCCGACCGGTGCTGATCACCAGCAGGTCGTCCGGGCGGTCGGCGAGCGCGGTCAGGGTCGGGCCGGCCTCGCCGCGCAGCACCAGCGGCTCCACCCGGACGCCGACCGGCAGGCCGCCGAAGGCCTGGTCGAGCGCGCGGTCCAGGCGGGTGCGGGCCGCCTCCTCCCAGGCGCGCAGCAGCGGCGGGCACGGCTGGGCGCGGTAGTTGCGCTCGCCGCCGACCGGGGTCCAGGCGAACACCGGGACGAGGACGGCCTGCCGGGCCCTGGCCTCCTCCGCCGCGCGGTGCAGGGCGGTGAGGCTGTGCAGCGAGCCGCTGACTCCGACGATGACGCGTGCGCCGTCCGACATGATCCTTCGCTTTCAGGTGTCCAACTCAGCCAATGTCTGCGAATAGATTGGCACACTTCACATCCAGCCTGCAAATCCAAGGCCGATGACGTTTTCGACCTTGCATCGCTCGCAGTGGCGACCCGCTCCTCCCCCGGATCCCCGGAACCGGGCCCGGGAGCCGGACCCCGGGCCCCGCACCCCGCGGACCGGACTCAGAAGCCGCGAACGGCCGCACCCCCGCGCAGCAGGGCGAACGCCTCGACCGTCTCCGCGACGGCCACCCGGCCGACCTCTTCGACACCCTCCCCCGCCGCGAGCCGGGACCAGGCCGCGTGGGCCAGCACCTGACGGACCGCCGAGTACTGGGCGGCGACCAGCCGGGCGGCCGTGCTCCCGTCCGGGTCCAGCGCCTCGGCGAGCGCGCGGGTGTCGGCGGCGACGTAGTCGAGCAGCGCCGCGGAGAGGCTCGGCGTCTCGTAGACCAGGCGGAGGAAGGCGAGCACCTCGGGGTGGTCGGTCAGCCCGGTGTTGGGGTCGCGGGCCGCGAGGCCGTCCAGGTGGTGGCGCTCCAGTGCCTCCAGTGGGCTGAGGCCGGCCGCGCGGTCGCGCACGACCCGGCCGGCCTCGCCGAGGTGGTCGGCGAAGCGGTGCAGGACCAGCTCCTCCTTGCTCCCGAAGTAGCGGAAGAGGGTGGGCTTGGACACCTCGGCGGCGGCGGCGATCTCGGCCACCGAGACCTGGTCGAAGCCCCGCTCCAGGAACAGGGCGATGGCGACCTCGGCGATGGCGCGCCGGGTGCGCTGCTTCTTGAGGGCCCGCAGGCCCGTCTCGGACTCGCTCGTACTCATACGCCGATCATAACCGGGAAACGTTTGTTACTCAGTTGCTTTTGTTACTTGGTTGCTGTTCCATGGAGTCCATCGACGGAGCACAGCGACGACCGGAGGACGAACAGACATGACCACCGTGCTGATCGTGGGAGCGGGGCCGACCGGACTGACGCTGGCGTGCGGGCTGGCGCGCCAGGGAGTCGCGGTCCGGGTGATCGAGAAGGCCGACGCGTTCCACACCGGCTCGCGCGGCAAGACGCTCAACCCCCGCAGCATCGAGGTCCTCGCCGACCTCGGCCTGGGCGAGCGGCTGGCCGCCGCGGGCCGCACCCACCTGCCGTTCCGCAAGTACTACGCCGGCGAGTTCGTCAACGAGACCGAGCCCTTCGCCGACGCGGGGCCCACCGCCGCCGTCCCCCACCCGGCGAGCATCTGGCTGCCGCAGACCCGGGTCGAGCGCCTGCTGCGCGAGCGGCTGGCCGAACTCGGCGGGGCGGTCGAGCTCGGCACCGAGCTCGTCGACCTGAGCCAGGACGACGGCGGCGTGCGGGCGCGCCTCGCGGACGGCCGGACGATCGCCGCCGAGTACCTGGTCGCCTGCGACGGGGGCCGCTCCACCGTGCGCAAGCTGCTCGGCACGGCCTTCATCGGCGTCGGCGACCCGGAGCCGATGATGGTCTGCGGCGACGTCGAGGTCGACGGCCTGGAGGGGGGCGCCTGGCACCAGTGGTTCGGGCCGCAGGGCGTGTTCATGCTCTGCCCCTTCGAGGGCACCCGGCGCTGGCAGCTGCAGTCCAGCCCCGAGACGGACGCCGAGGGCCGGGCGATCGCCCCGTCCCTGGAGAGCTTCCAGCGGCTGGCCGCCCTGCACACCGGCCGCGCGGACCTCAAGCTCTCCGACGCCACCTGGCTCTCCACCTGGCGGGTCAACGTCCGCAGGGCCGAGAGCTACCGCACCGGCCGGGTCTTCCTCGCCGGCGACTGCGCCCACGTCCACCCCACCGCGGGCGGGCTCGGCATGAACACCGGCATCCAGGACGCCTGGAACCTCGCCTGGAAGCTCGGGTACGTGCTGCGCGGCCTGGCCGCCCCGGCCCTGCTGGACACCTACCAGGAGGAACGGCTGCCGATAGCCGCCTGGACGCTGGAGGTCAGCACCGCCGGCATGGACGCCGTCTCCGAGGGGATCAACACCCCCGGCATCGGCGTCGAGGCGGGCCGGGTGGGCGACTTCACCGGTCTCTCCCTCGGCTACCCGTGGAGCCGGCTCGCCGTCGACCGCCTCGCGGGCCCGGTGCGCGCCGGCGACCGGGCGCCCGACGCGGTCTGCACCGGCCCCGACGGCCGGCCGGGCCGCCTCTTCGACCACTTCGCCGGCGACCACTTCACCCTGCTCGGCTTCGGCGCGGCCGCCGCCCCCGCCCTCACCGGCCTGCCCGACCACGTGCGACCGGTCCTGCTCGACGACCCGGACGGCACCACCCACCGGGACTACGGGATCACCGGCGACGCCCTCGTCCTCGTCCGGCCCGACAACCACATCGCGCTCACGGCCCCGGCCGACGCCCGCGAGGAGGTCCTCGACTACCTCGCGGCCCTGGGGTAGCCCCCGGCGGCCCGCGGGACACCGCAGCGCGGGGGAAGGGACGCCACGGAGCGGGACGTCGGCCGGGCCGACCTCCTGCTCCGGCACCGCGGACCCGGAGGAAGGCCCCGGACCAGCCCGGGGGATCATGGTCCGGTGAGCCCGTCCCTCCGGCCGGCCGCGGCCGGCCGGCGATCCGACCCCACGCCCCAGGAGCTCGACATGACGACCACCCCCACGACCCCGCCGCTGCGCACCGCCGTCCTCGGACCGGGCGGTGTCGGCGGCCTGCTGGCCGGCCTGCTCGCACGGGACGGCCACCGGGTCGTCTGCCTCGCCGGCGAGGCGACCGCCACCGTGCTGCAGCGGGACGGACTGCACGTCCGCAGCGGGCGGTTCGGCACGTTCACCGCCCAGGTCGAGGCCGCCACCGAGCTGCGCGAGCCCGTCGACGCCCTGTTCGTGACCGTCAAGGAGACCGCGCTGGAGGCCGCGCTCGACCGGGTGCCGGCGCAGGTGCTCGGCGACGCCGTCGTGGTGCCCCTGCTCAACGGGCTGGAACACGTCGAGGTGCTGCGCCGGCGCTACCCGGACGGGCGGGTCGTGGCCGGCACGATCCGGATCGAGGCCACCCGGACCGCCCCCGGCCGGATCGAGCACAGCAGCCCCTTCGCCGCCGTCGAACTCGGCGCGCCCGTCACCGGGTTGGCCGAGCAGCTACGGCACACCGGCCTCGACGTCACGCTCCGCGAGGACGAGACGGCGATGCTCTGGAGCAAGCTCTCCTTCCTCGCCCCGTTCGCCCTGCTCACCACCCGGCACGCCGCCGAGATCGGCGTGGTCCGCACCGAGCACCGGGGCGAACTCGCCGCCGCCGTCACGGAGATCGCCGCCGTCTCCGCCGCGGCCGGCGCACCGGTTGACGCCGACGCCCTGCTCTCCGCCTTCGACCGGGTGCCCGGGCCGATGAAGTCCTCGATGCAGCGGGACGCGGAGGCCGGCCGACCGATCGAGCTGGACGCCGTCGGCGGCGCCGTCCTGCGGGCCGCCGCCGCGCACGGGGTCGCGACCCCGACCCTCACCCGACTGGTCCGCGAACTCTCCTGACCCACCCTCCCGTGCACCACCATCCCGTGAACCACCCTCCCGACCAGCAGGAATGACGATCCATCAGTTCGTCGACCGTGCCGACGGTCAAGGTTCACCCATGATTCACCCGCCGGGGCGGAACCGCCGGCCGCCGATCCGGCGTTGATCCCGGCGGGAGGGATACAGACATGACAAGGAAACCGTACCGAATGGCCGCCGCCGCGCTCGCGCTACTGGCCGCCGCCCCGCTGCTCAGCGCCTGCAAGGACGTCGACCAGGCGCTCGACTGCGGATCACGGGCCGTCAGCCTGGCCGGAGACGTCCAGGACATCGCGTCCTCGGCCGTCAACGTCGGGCAGCTCAGCGACCAGGAGCGCCGCAAGCACACCGCCGACGCGCTGAAGAAGGTCGGCGACGACATCAGGAACCTGCGCGACCACAACAGCGGGGACAAGATCGACAAGGCCACCGACAAGCTGACCAAGGCCGTCGACAACGCCCAGAACGCCGTCTCCAACGGCAAGGTGCCCGACCTCGGGGCGATCACCGACGCCGCCGGCGACGTGACCAAGGCCTGCGCCGACTCCTGACCGACCCACCGGGGCGGGCGGACGACCACCTCCGCCCGCCCCGGCCTGTCGCCACGGCGGGCACCCCGCCGCACGGTAGGAATGGGCACCGGACCCGCACCGCACCCCGGAGGCACCGGTGAACGACCCGATCCGCGACCGGATCAGTGACCTGCGCGCCGAGCTGGCCCCCGGCGACGCGGCCCCCGCACTCGTCACGGCACTCGCCGACGGCACCGCCCCGCTCGGCGCCCTGGCCGAACTCGCCGCCCAGCAGCAGCGGATCATCACCTCGGACCGGCGCAGCCTGCTGCTCCTCGCCACCCGGTGCGCCGACCGCCCGCTCGGCGCCTGGTTCGCCACCCTCGCCGAGGGCGAGAGCGCCGCCCTGCGCACCCTGCCCGACCTCGCCGCCGCCTGCGGCCTCGCGCCCGCGGAACTCCCGGCCCGCCCCCCACTGGCCGGCTGCCAGGCCTACCCGTCCTACCTCGCCTGGCTCGCCCTGAACGGCGGTCCCGCCGCCACGGCCACCGCGCTGGTCGCCAACTTCGCCGCCTGGGGCGGCTACTGCGCCACCGTCGCCCGGGCACTGCGGCGCCACTACGGCTTCTCCGACCAGGCCTGCGCCTTCTTCGACTTCTTCGCCCAGCCCGCCACCGCACTGGAGCAGCAGGCCGCCGAAGCCCTCGGTCCGGACGCACTGGACCAGCCGGCCCTCGCCGCGGCCCGCGAGCACGCCCTGCTCCTCCAGGCCTACGAGCACCTGTTCTGGGACACCCTCGACCGGCCCAGACCGTAGGGCACTCCGCCGTGGCCGACGACCGGTCCGGTCCCCGCCGCCGAACCCGGCGCCCACGCGCCCCGACCGGGCGTCCGGACCCGCCGGCAGCCGGAAGCACCCCACTGCCCACTCCGGAGGAACCCCCGTGCCCCACCTCCCCGTTCACCCCGCCCGCACCCAGCGCCGTTCCGGCGGCTGCCTGTGCGGAGCGATCCGGTTCACCGTGACCGGCGAGCCCGAAGACCCGCACATCTGCGGCTGCGCCCACTGTTCCCACCGGGCCGGGAGCCCGTTCCAGTGGTGGACCGGCTTCCCGCTGGCCGGCCTGTCCTGGACTGGCGACCACGGCGAGCCCACCTGGTACGACACCCACGCCGGAAGGACCAGGCGCGGCTTCTGCCCCGTCTGCGGCAGCCACATCGCCGCTCTCGACCACGGCGACACCGCCCTCGTCGGCATCCTCGTCACCGCACTCGACGGCTACCGGGGCGACCCCGCCCACGTCCCGCTCAACCCGAACCGCCTGCCCGAAGCCGCCCCCTGGCTCGCGCCCGCCACACACCGCACCGGCGACCCGTCGACGTCCGTCTGATCCTGCGCCGGGGGCGCTCGCCCAGGCTCTGGACGGCGACGAGCTGGACGCCTCGGCGCTGCTGACGCCGATGGCCGAGTTCGTCCCGCCCGACGGGCGAGCAGCTCGGCGGCTTCCCGAGGGTGTTCACCCACCTCGCGCCGATCAGCGCCGCCCTCGACCCCGACCGCGCGCCGGGCAGACCCGGCATCGCCGTACTCGGTGGGACCACCGCCGCCTGCGTCCGGGTCGGCGCCGACGGCCGGCTGGGTCGTGATCCGGCGTGTGAGCGGTGGGGACCGCGCCGGATGCGGGAGCCGGGCGCCGCCGTGGGAGAGCATGCCGTCATGGACATCGAATCGCTTGTACGCACCCGCCGTGCCCTGCACGCGGTCGCGGAGCTGGTCCTCGCCGGACCGCAGTTCCGGACGAGTGGCACGATCAGGCTGCGCGCCTCCCTCGGAGGTTTCGCCACCCGGGCCGAGCCGAAGGTCCAGGTCGTCGGCGCGGATCTGGTAGCGCCCGGGCAGCGCCTGTTCCTCGAGCGGACCACGTGCGCCGCGCTGGCGGCTGCGATCGGGGTCACGGCCGGTGCACCCGCGGGGCTCTACCAGGACGGATCCGGTGTCGGCCCCGAGGACGTGATCGAGGCCGATCCGCAGTCGGCGCACCGGATCGCGCAGGGTTTCGCGGTCGGCGACGCCGCGCTGCGCCGGATGTTTCCCGGGGCGGATCCGGTGATCTGGCCCGAGCACTTCGACATCGGCGTGACGGTGGACGCGGTCAACTACGGGGTCTCCCCGGGCGACGGCTTCCAGGCGGAGCCGTACGCCTACGTCGGCCCGCACACCCGGCAGCAGGGGAAGTACTGGAACGCGCCGTTCGGCGCAGTGGCCACGATCCGCGAACTCGGCGGCTTGGAAGACGTGTTGGCCTTCTTCGAGCAGGGCCGCCGGTCGGTCGTCTGATCGCCGCTGCCGGCCGTAGGCCCGGGGCGGGCGGAGGGTGGTGGGGGCCGGGCGAGGACCCGGCCCCCGGCAGGCTCAGGCCTGCCAGTGCGGCTTGCCGCTCACCATCCGGCAGTAGATCATCCGGCCGTTGGCGTCATGGGTGCTCCGACCGAGGTCGGCCTCGCGGCAGAACTGCCCCGCCGCGTAGCAGTTCCCGGCGTTCGAGCGGATCTCGCACCCGGTGGCGCCGGCCGCGGAGGTCTGCTGCGGCTCCGGGTCCGTCGGCGGCTGCGCCGTGGTGACCTTCGGCTGCGGTGCCTTGGGCGCGGGCGCCGAGGCGTGGACGCTGGGCACGGCCGACGGCGGGGCGGCGGTCCTGGTCGGGGCCGGGTCCGGCGCGGTCGGGGCGGCACTGGTCGGGGGCGCGACGGGCGGCACCGCCGCGGGGGTCGTCGGCGCGGCGGGCGGCGTGGCCGGGGCGGCGGGCGGCGTGGTCGCCGTGGTCACGGCGGCCTTCGGCGAGGGCGGCGCGGTGGTGCCGTCGGTGGCCGACGGGTCGCAACCCGTCAGCGCCAGGCCGACGGTGAGGACGAGTCCGGCGAATCCGGCCAGGCCGGCGCGCCGGCGCCCGGATATGCGTGAGGGCATGGGTGGAGCACGCTCCGTTCCGTTGGGATGAGGTGCGTGATTCAAGCAGAGCCCGCACACCTCCTGCGCACGGATCCTCCACTCGTTGGCAGATCGAGATGTTCCCGCTACCCGGTGTCACCGCCCCGGGGCCACCGTCACCCTGCGCCTCCGCGGCGACCGCGCCCACCAGCGCCCGCCGTCCGGCCCACCGCCACCCCGCCCGATCCGCCGTCACCACCCCCGGGACGGCCAGGTCGACCCCTAGGCCAGGTCGGTCGCTACGGCGGGCCGGTCCCTACGGCAGGTCCACCCCTCCCCCTACGGCAGGCCGGACGTGCGGCGTTCGAACACCTCGGGGCGGGCCGTCTCCAGGGCGGTCGCGACGGCGCCCAGGAGCACCGCCTCCTCCCCGAGCAGGCTGGGCGCGAGCGTCGGACGCATCGGGGTGATCCGGTGCAGGGCGCGTTCCAGCGGCTCCAGGAGGAGGTCGGCGCTGCTGCCGATGCCCCCGCCGAGGACGACCAGGTCGGGGTCCAGCACGGCGGACAGCACGGCCACGGCGTAGGCGAGTTGCCCGGCCTCGTGGTCGACCGCCCGCAGCGCCGCCGGGTCGCCGGCGCGGGCCAGCTCGAACACCTGCTTGGCGGTGCGCGCGCCGTCCAGCCCGAGCTCCGTGGCGGTGCGCACCACGGCGTCGGCGGCGGCCTGCTGCTCGATCGTCGCGGCGGGTTCGCCGGGCCGCTCGGGCAGCGGCACCAGGCCGATCTCGCCCAGGGCGCCGTGCGCGCCGAGCAGCGGCTCGCCGTCCTTGACGACGCCCACGCCGAGGCCGGTGCCGACCAGCAGGTAGGCGAACATCCGGCTGCCCCGGCCGGCGCCCAGGGTGTACTCGCCGAGCGCGGCGAGGTTGGCGTCGTTGGCGACGGTGACGGCCGCGCCGAGGCCCTCCCCGATCCGGTCGAACAGCCCCGGTCGGCCCCACCCGGGCAGGCTGGTGGCGTAGCGGACGCCGCGCCGCTGCTCGTCCCACACGCCGGGGGTGCCGATCACCGCGTGCACGATGTCGGCGGGGTCCAGCCCCGCCTCGGCGGTGGCGTCGTGGGCGGCGGCGACCACGGCGTCGGCGACGGCGTTCGCCGAGCGGCCGCGGTTGGCGACGTCCCGGCGGGCGACGACCGTCCCGGCGAGGTCGGCGACGGCGACCCTGAGCCGGGCCCGGCCGATGTCGACGCCGAGCACGTGCCCGGCGGTCGGGTCGACCTCGTACAGCACCGCGGTGCGGCCGCGCTCGGGGGCCAGGCGGCCGGCCTCGCGGACCAGTCCGGCCAGTTCCAGGGTGGCCAGGGCGGCGGACACGGTGGGTTTGGACAGCCCGGTGTCCCGGGCGAGTTGGGCGCGGGAGGAGCCTCCTCCGGTGCGCAGCAGTTCGAGCAGCAGCCACTCGTTGTTGCTGCGCAGCCGCTGCCGGTTCCACGGCACCGCCGGGGCCCCGGCCGCCGGGCGGTGGGTCGGCAGGTGGCGGCTCATCGGTTCCTCCGGGGTGAACGGACCGGCGGGTGGGCCGGACTGCGGGTGGGGCGGGCGGGGCCGCGCCTGGCACCGCCCCCGGCGCCCGGTGTCGGGAGCCGCCGCCCAAGTATGACCGGTGATCATTCCGTTCTCGCCCCGGATACCGGACGTCGCCCGCCGCAGGCCCGGCGGCCGGACGGGCGCGACGACGCGCGACCCGGTCCGACCGCGTCCGGCCCCGCCCGTCCCGCACCCGCCACGGAAGCGCCTGCCGCCGGGCCGGGCCCCGCCCGCCACGGCCGGGCGGCCGACCGGCCCGGCTCCACCGTCCCGGCCGGCCGTCAGGCCACCCAGCCGCCCGTCATCGTCTGCACCGCCGAGCCGTCCAGGTCGGCCAGCTTGGCACCCACGAAGGCGCGGGCCCGCTCGGAGGTCTGCACCCGCGCCGGGGGCCGCTCGGCGGTCAGCGCGGCGACGATCGGCTCGGCCGCCTCCTCCGGGGTCTGGGCCTGGCCGAAGGCCTTCATGGTCCGGTCGACGTACGCCTGCAGGGCCGGGGCGTACGGACCGGCCGCGGCGAGCAGTGCGGGCAGGTCGATGGCCTGGTTGCCGATGAACTCGCTGGCCACCGCGCCCGGTTCGACGACGGTGACGTGCACGCCGACGGTCGCGGCGACGGGGGCGAGCGCCTCCATGAAGCCCTCGACGGCGAACTTGGCCGCGCAGTACGCCTCGTTGAAGGGCTGCCCGACCACGCCGCCGACGCTGGTCACGGTGATCACCCGGCCGCCGGTGGCCCGCAGGTGCGGCAGGGCGGCCCGGGTGACCTCGACGACGCCGAAGAAGTTCACCTCCATGGTGGACCGCACGGGCGCCATGCCGTCCTGCTCGATGGTGCCGACGTATCCGGCGCCCGCGTTGTTGACCACCGCGTCCAGCCGGCCGTGCCGGGCGAGGACGGTCTCCAGGCAGGCGGCGACGGACGCCGGGTCGGTGACGTCCAGCCGCTCGATCTCGATCCGCTCGCCGACGCCGGCCTCGACGGCGGCGTGGCGCAGCGCCTCGGCCCGCGCGGTGTCGCGCATGGTGGCGACGACGCCGTAGCCGGCCCGGGCGGCGGCCACGGCGGCGGCGAGGCCGATCCCGGAGGAGGTGCCGGTGATGAGGACGATCGGGGTGGCGGCGGCGGTGTCCATGCGGGTCTCTCCTCGGGCGGCCCGGGGTGCGTCGCCCCGGGCAGGGATGTGTGCGTGTGCACGCACTCTACATTTGTGTGCGCGCACACGCAAACACCTGTGCCGCCCCCTACCGCGACGGCCCCGGACGGTCAAGGTTTCACCCTCTTGTGGGCGTGGCGCGCCCCGGCGCGTGATCATGGGCGTATGCAGTCCCGGCACGGCAACCGAGCAGAAGGCGCCCAGTCCGCGACACCGGACACCCGGTCACTCACGGCAGCGGCGGCGCTCGCGGCGAGCCACGGCGCGATGACCGACAGCGACAGCCCGGACCTCCTCCGCGACCTCCTCGCCACCGCCCCGATCGGCGTCGCCCTGCTCGACGACGAGCTGCGCTGGCAGTACCTCAACGCCGCCTTCACCGCCGTCACCGACCTGCGCCGCGCCGACCTGCTGGGCCGCCCCGCCGGCGCCACCCCCTTCGGCCCGGCCGCCGCGACCCTGCACGGCGTCCTCACCGACGGACGGGACCGCGAACACGCCACCGGCGGCCCCGACGGACCCGGCTCCCCCGTACCGCCCGGCCTGCGGGTGCGCTACCGGGCGCTCGAACGCGCCGGGCGGACCACGGGCGTCGTGGTCGTCGTCCTCGACGACCCGGACCCGGCCCGCGAGCAGCTGCGCGAGCTCGAACGGGCCCGCGCCCGGCTCGCCCTGCTCGACGCGGCCGCCGAACGCATCGGCACCACCCTCGACGTCGGCGCCACCTGCGCCGAACTCGCCGCGTTCGCGGTGCCCGCCTTCGCCGACCTCGCCACCGTCGACGTCCTGCCGCCCGACGCGGAACCCGCCCGCCCCGGCCACGGCGTCCCGCGGCGCCTCCACCGGGCGGCCGTCCAGTCCGTCCCGGCGCTGGGCCCCGCCCTCGCCGACCTCGCCGGGCCCGGCGAGTCGGTCCGCCAGCCGGAGGGCTCGGCGGCCGCCCGCAGTCTCGCCGGCGGCATCGCCGTCCTCACCGAGGCCGGACCCGCCGATCCCGCCCCGGCCGGGATCGGCTCGCTGCTCGTCCTCCCGCTGTCCGCCCGCGGCCGCCTCATCGGCCTGCTCACCCTCGGCCGCACCGCGGCCGGGCCGGCCTACACCCCGGACGAGGCCGCGCTGCTCGGCGACCTCGCCGCCCGCGCCGCCACCGGGATCGACAACGCCCGCCGCTACACCCGCTCCCAGGGCATCGCCCTGGAACTCCAGCGGGCCCTGCTCAGCGAGCCCGGCAACCCCCACCAGAACCTGGGCCTCGCCTCCCGCTACCTGCCCTCCGGCAGCAGCTCGGTGGTCGGCGGCGACTGGTACGAGACGGTCCGGCTGCCGTTCGGCCGCACCCTGCTCGCGATGGGCGACGTCATGGGGCACGGCGTCGAGGCCGCCGTCGACATGAGCCACTACCGCTCCACGCTGCGCGACGTCGCCGGGATGGACCTCCCCCCGCACCGGATCCTGCGCCAGCTCGACACCGTCATCTCCGCCATCGAGAGCGCCCGGCCGGCCACCTGCCTGCTGGTCCTCGCCGACCCGGGCCGCGGCCGCTGGACGCTCTCCAGTGCCGGCCACCTCCCGCCCGCCCTGATCACGCCCGACCGCCCCACCGAACTGCTGGAGGTCCCGACCGGCCCGCCGCTCGGCACCGGCCTGGGCGGCTACGAGCAGACCACCCACCCGCTCACCGCCGACCAGACCCTGCTCCTCTACACGGACGGCCTGGTGGAACGCCGCGACGAGGACATCGACACGTCGCTGGAGCGCCTCGCCGCCCTCCGTCTCCCCGCGGCCGGCGACCTCGACGACCTCCTCGACGCCGTCCTGCAGGCCCTCGCCCCCCCCGCCACCGGCGCCCCGGGCGGCAATGCCGAGGACGACATCGCCCTCCTCGCCGCCCGGCCCAGGCCCCGCTGACTCCGCCCGGGGGCGGCGCCGGGACGCCGACCGCCCCGGCGCCGTCAGAGCGGCACCGGGGCGGTGGGGGGCGTCAGCGCATCGACCTGTCGACCCGTCGACGCATCAGCGCATCGACGCATCAGCGCATCGACGACTCAGCGCGTCGACGTCTCGACGCGGGAGCGCGCCGCCGCGCCGTGACGTCGGCGCACCAGTCGGCGCACCAGTCGACGCACCTGCACGTCACTTGCGACGGCCGAAGATCCGCTTGGCGGCGTAGACGACGCCGACGATCAGCAGGACGAAGAAGAGGATGATCAGGATCACCACGACGATCAGGAACTTGCCGAGCTTGGCGAAGAAGCCGGACTTCTTCTTGTCCTTGGCGGCGAGGTGCGCCACCGGCGCGGCCTGAACGCTGCGGGCGCCGGCGGCCACGGCCTGGACGGCGGGGGCCGCGGGCGCGGCGGGGGCCGCCCGGCCCGCCGCCGGTGCGACGGGTGCCTGGACGGGGGCGGTGGCCGCGACGGCCCGGGGTGCGGCCACCGCCGTCGCGCTCGACGCCGCGGCGGTGAGGCCGGCGGCGGCCAGCAGTGCCACCAGGGCGCCGGCTATCGAACGTGCGATCCGGTGAGTCATCGTGCTCCTCGTACGTGTTCCGAGCAGCGCGGAGGAGCCCGGCCGACCGAATCCGTTGGTCTGACCAGGTGGTTTTCTCATCTGCGCCTAGTATGCTCCACTGAAGTTCTACAGCGGTGTAAAAGTTTAGCGACGGGCCTGCCCGGATCGGCTCCGGCCCCGGCCACGCACGCCCGCCGCTCCGACGGGGGTCTCGTGGCAACTGTGGAGGATGACGACGTGGCTGGTCGCAGGGGTTCCCGCGAAGCCGAAAAATCGCCGCGCCGGGCCACCGACAGCCCACCGCGCCGCTCCGGCGACGGCCCACCGCCACCCCGCCGGTCCACCGAGGGCCCCCCGGCGGGCCGCCCCGCGAGCCGGGCGAAGCCGAAGCCCGGGCGCAGCACCAAGCAGAAGGTGCTCTGGGTGACCGCCGGCTGCACCGCCCTCCTCGTCCTCGGCGGCTGCGCCGTCTACTACCGGCTGAACGGCAACATCACCACCTTCGACGGCGACGCCGTCAGCAAGGACCGCCCGGCCGCCGCGGCCCCGGACGCCCAGGGCCGCACCCCGGTCAACATCCTGCTGATCGGGTCCGACAGCCGGGGGAACGGCAACAGCGACCTCGGCGGCGGCGGGGACGGCGGCGCCCGGTCGGACACCGCGATCCTGCTGCACGTCTACGCCGACCACCGGCACGCGACCGGTGTGTCGATCCCCCGCGACTCCCTGGTCACGATCCCGCCGTGCAAGCTCCCGAACGGCAAGTGGACCAAGGAGCAGACCAATGTGATGTTCAACAGCGCCTTCTCGGTCGGCGACACCGAACAGGGCAACCCCGCCTGCACCCAGAACGCCGTCGAGAAGTTGACCAACCTGCGCGTCGACCACACCATCGTGGTGGACTTCAACGGCTTCGCCTCGATGACCAAGGCGGTCGGCGGCGTCGAGGTCTGCCTGCCGAACGACGTCCACGAGGGCGACCTCAACCCGAACCTCGGCCGCAAGGGCAAACTGCTGTACCCCAAGGGCAGGCAGAAGGTCGAGGGGCAGTCCGCGCTCGACTACGTACGGATCCGGCACGGCATCGGCGACGGTTCGGACATCGGCCGCACCAAGCGCCAGCAGGCCTTCCTCTCCTCGCTCATCAAGCAGGTCAAGGCGGGCGGCATGGACCCGACCACGCTGCTCCCGCTGGCCGACGCCGCCACCAAGTCGCTGACCGTCGACCCGGACCTCGGTTCGGCCGCGAAGCTGCTCTCCTTCGCCATGTCCGTCAAGGACGTGGACCTGCACGACGTCAAGTTCGTGACCACACCGTGGCGTTACGAGGGCCCCCGGGTCGCCCTGGTCCACCCCGACGTGGACCAGCTCTGGGCCGCGCTCAAGGCCGACCGCACCCTGGACGGGCAGGACGCCAGCGCCGCCGCCCCGGCCGCCGGCGAATCGGCCGCGCCCACCGCCCCGGGCAGCGCGACCCCCGACGCCTCGCCGGACGCCGCCGCCGGGAGCGGCGAGGTCAAGCCCGCCGAGGTGAAGGTCACGGTGCTGAACGGCACCGGCGCGGCCGGGCTCGGCGGCAAGGCCGCGGAGA
This sequence comes from Kitasatospora sp. NPDC051702, assembly GCF_040681575.1. Classification (NCBI taxonomy): domain Bacteria; kingdom Bacillati; phylum Actinomycetota; class Actinomycetes; order Kitasatosporales; family Streptomycetaceae; genus Kitasatospora; species Kitasatospora sp. NPDC051702. Next base: position 88,516 of record NZ_JBFAZB010000008.1, on the reverse strand, counting down.
CCGTCAAGGGCGCCGGCTACACCGTCACCACCGTCGGCAACGCGCCCGGCCGGCCGCGGGCGGCCACGGTCGTCGAGTACGGCACCGGCGAGCACGCCGCGGCCGACGCCGTCGCCAAGCTGTTCCCGGGCGCGACCGTGCAGCCCGGCGGCAAGGGGATCAGCCTGGTCCTCGGCCACGACTTCGCGGCCGCCAACCCGGCCGGCACCGCCACCGCGCCGACCACCGGGGCCGCGTCGGCCCCGGCCCCGGTGCCCAGCAGCGTGGCCGGGTCCGCCCGCTCGGCGGACGACGACCCGTGCGCGAACGTCTCGTACGGGTGACGGACGGCTGACCCGGCGAGTCACCGTCGACCGACCGGCGACCGACCGGAAGCCGGGGCGCCCCCGAAGGGACGCCCCGGCTCGAGAACGGACCCGCTTCGGACCGGCTCAGCGCCTGGCGCCGCAGGTCGGACAGAAGGCGGCGCCGTCCGGGACGTTCTGGTGGCACTGCCCGCACTGCACCGGCTGGGCCAGCCGGAAGCCGCAGCCCGGGCAGAACGGCGTGCCGTGCGTCTCGGTCGAGCACTGCGGGCAGACCAGCTGGCGCGGCGTCCGCACGTCGAACTCCGCACCCGACTGCTGGCCCTGCTGGTAGGCGCGGTCGGACACCATGTCATTGAGGCCGCGCCGCTGCGCCACCACCGCCTCGGCCGCGGTGTCCGGGGCGCAGGTGTGGCACAGGCCCTGGCCCGGGTCGAAGCAGCGACCGCAGACATAGTGGGTGCAGCGGGCGCAGCGGTTGAAGTGGCTCTGGGCGTTGCCGATGGCGTGCTGGAACGCGGCGTCGCGCGCGTTGCCCCAGGTGTGCCCGGCCAGGCCGTCGGCGGCACTGCTGATGGTGCTGGCGTTGCCGCCGATGAGGTTCCAGGCGGCGCTGACGCCCTTGCCGATCCAGCCGGCCACCTGACCGGTGGTGAACGCCTCGAAGGGCGAACGCCAGGTGTCGGAGCAGCGGGAGCAGTAGAACTCGAACTGGAACCCCGCACCGGTGCCGTGCTGCTGGCACAGGTCGCGGTAGTTGCTGCTGAAGTAGATCTCGGAACTCACGTCGTCCCCGGTGGCTGAAGTGGCGCGTCGGCGGTCCCCGGGCCCCCGGGTCCCGACAAGGACGGCGGGTCACGAGGCGCTGCACAGAATCGCACACGCCTTCATCCGTTGTGAATCTCGTACGGGTAAAGCCGTCCGCGGCAGCGTCTCGCGATCGCCGCTCCAGGGGACGCACGCGCCCGCCGGCCCGGTTCCGGCCCCGCGGGGGCTCCCCGGCGGACCGGTCACCGCCCGCCCGGACCCCGGTCGGCCCGGCCCCGATCGACCCGGCCCGGCGCACGGGGCCCGGGCCTGCCCCGGTCCGCACGGTGGTTCAGAGCCCGGCCACCGGCAGCAGCAGGACCCGCGCCGGGTCGAAGCGCTCCCAGCAGGCCGGCCGGCCGCTGCGGCTGACCCTCAGCCGGCACCACCGCTCCCCGGCGTCGTCCCGCCACCAGCCGCTGATCCGCCCGGACGCCCAGGTGCCGCCGCCGAGGTCCACCTCGACCGGCTGGTACACCCACTGGACGTCCGGCTCCGCCGGCTCCCCGGCGGGCGCAGGACTGCGCCGACTCTCCACCACGGTTCCGCCTCCCGACCCGGCCCCGGCCGCGGCCTCCCCGGTCGGGCGGCCACGCGACCGCGCGTGCAGCTCACCCGGGGACTCTACAGGCGTGTAGAGGATCGCGGAGGGGGTTTCGCCACGGTCGGTGGGGCGGCCCGCGGCCCGGGGCCGTCTCAGTCGCGCCCCCGACGGGCACTCAGCACCGAACGCGCCCGGGAGACCGGGGACGGAGCGGCACCCCGGCGGCGGCGCCAGAGCGCGACCGGCAGCACGGCACCCAGCGCGACCGCCCCCGGAACCGACGGCGTCGCCGCCGGCGCGGCGGCGGCACCCGACGGCACCTTGTCGAAGGTGTCCGGGACGGGCAGCGTGGACCAGTCCGAGAGCGGCCAGGCCACCACGAAGGCCCGGCCCACGACGTTGTCCACCGGCACGAAGCCGTCACCCGTCTCGTTGTGGTGCGGCCGGGAGTCCCGGGAGTTGTTGCGGTGGTCGCCCATCACCCAGAGCTTGCCCTTGGGGACGGTGACGGTGCCCACCGGGTCGTTGTCGCAGGGCGTCGAGCCGGGGAACAGGTACGGCTCGTCGAGCGCGGCGCCGTTCACCTTCACCGGGCCGCCCGCCTTGCACTCCACGGTGTCCCCGCCCACCGCGATGACCCGCTTGATGAGGTCCTTCTCGTCCGCCGAGGGCATCAGACCGACGGTGCTCAGGGCCTTCTGAACGGTGCTCATCACCGAACCGCCCGAGTGCGTCGGGGCGCCCTCCAGCCAGCCGCCCGGGTCGCGGAAGACCACCACTTCCCCGCGCTCGGGCTCGGCGCCGAACCACGGGGTCAGCTTGTCGACCAGGACCCGGTCACCGATCTCCAGGGTCTGCTCCATCGAGCCGGAGGGGATCGAGAACGCCTGGACGAAGAAGGTCTTGATCCCGAGCGAGAGCAGCAGGGCGATCACCAGCAGGATCGGCAGCTCCTGCCAGAACGGACGCTTCCTGCGCCCGGCCTTCCCGCCCGGCCCCGGCGACCCGGCCGCCGCGGTCCCCACCCGCTCCCCGGCTCCACCGCTCTCGCCGGACTCCGTGCTCTGCTGCACACTCATAATTCGCGGCCCCTCCCGACGGCCTGACGGGAGCCCGGAACGGACTCCCTGTCAGGGAACGAACCTACCGAACAGAGGTTCCCGGGCGCGCCCTGACGTGGATCCGCTCCCCCTGCGGGCCGAACAGGCTGAGGAACTCCACGGGCTGCGGCCCGGCGTTGCCGAAGGCGTGCGGGGTGCGGGTGTCGAACTCGGCCGCCTCACCCGCCGTCAGGACCAGGTCGTGCGAGCCGAGCAGCAGGCGGAGCCGGCCGGACAGCACGTACAGCCACTCGTAGCCCTCGTGCACCTTCAACTCCAGCCCGGGCCCGGTGCCGTGACCGGGCGGCATGATCTGCTTGTAGGCGTGCAGGCCCCCGAGGTGACGGGTCAACGGGACGACGGTCTGGCCGTTCCTGGTCACCGGGCGCGCGTGGATCCGGGGATCGCCGGTCGCCGGTGCACCGACCAACTCGTCCAACGGCACCCGGTACTCCCGCGCCAGCGGCAGCAGGAGCTCCAGGGTCGGCTTGCGCTGCCCGGACTCCAGCCGGGAGAGGGTGCTGAGCGAGATCCCGGTGGCGGCGGCCAGGGCGGCGAGCGTGGTGCCGCGTTCGCGCCGCAGGGCGCGCAGCCGGGGGCCCACCGTGGTGAGGACGTTCTCGAAGTCTTCGTCGGCCATGTCCGCCATTCGCCGCTACGGCAAGGGCGTTTGTCAAACCGGCACACCGTGCGCGCCGCCGGGCCCGCCCCGGGCGCCCCCGTCGGCCGGTCCGCGACCGGTGCCGGTGCCGGTCCGCGGCCAGTGCCGGTGCCGGTGCCGGTCGGCCGACCGGATGACGTTCGCCGCGCACTCCGGCCACCCGGCGCGGCCCGCCCCGCCGACCACCGCCCGCCTCCCTACGATGCGGCGGTGACCGCCCGGGCAGCCTCCGGGCCCCGACTCCAGAACGGCTGATCTCCCATGAGACTGACGACCCCCGGTCGGCTCCGGACCTGGGCCGCCGCCGGCGCGGCGCTGCTGGCCGTCACCGGGCCGGCGGCGACCGGGACGGCCGCCGCCGCACCGGCCCCCGACCCCGGCGAGCGCCTCTCCCCCGCCATCCGGGCCATCATGGCCAAACCCGCCTACCAGCACGCCCAGTGGGGCCTGCTGGAGGTCGACCCGGCCACCGGCGAGACCATCCACGCGCAGTTCCCGGACCAGCGCTTCATCCCCGGCTCGACCGCCAAGGTGGTGACGATCTCCGGCGCCTGGCACGCCCTCGGCCCCGACCACCGCTTCACCACGCCGATCCACGCCATCGGCCGGCGCACCGGCTCCACCCTCACCGGCGACCTCTCCCTGGTCGCCCAGGGCGACCTCACCATGGGCGGGCGCACCAAACCCGACGGCTCGGTCGACTACACCGTGATCGACCACACCTACGCCAACGACCTCCCGGGCGCCACCCTCACCCCGGAGGACCCGCTCGCCGGCATCGACCAGCTCGCCCGGCAGGTCCGCGACTCCGGGATCACCCGGGTCAACGGCGACGTGATCGTCGACCCCCGGATCTTCACTCCCCCGACACTCGACCCCCAGCCCACCCCGCTGATCATCAACGACAACCTGATCGACCTGCTGGCCACCCCCACCTCACCCGGGCAAGCCGCCCGGCTGGACTGGCGCCCGCAGGTGGCGCCGTACCAGGTCACCTCCACCGTCCGGACCGTGGAGGCGGGCGGCCCGACCGACGTCCAGGTCTCCGCCTCCCCCGACGGCACCCGGATCACCCTCTCCGGGACGGTCGCCGCCGACGCGCAGCCCGTCCTGCACACCGCCCCCGTCAAGGACCCGAACGCCTTCGGGCGCACCGCCCTGATCGAGGCGCTCGCCCGCGCCGGCGTCACCGTCACCGCCGACCCGACCGGCCCCAACCCGCAGGACGCCCTGCCCGCCGACTACACCGGCGACCCGCAGGTCGCCGCCTTCGTCTCCCCGCCGTACAGCCAGTACGCCAAGCTGATCCTGAAGATCAGCCACAACCTCGGCGCCAACCTCGCCCTGTGCAACATGGCCGTCGCCACCGGCAGCACCGACTGCGACGCCGGCTACCCCGTCGTCCACGCCTTCCTGGCCGACGTCGCCCACGCCGACCCGGACCAGTTCCAGCTCGCCGACGGACGCGGCGGCGACCCCGTCGACCGGGTCACCCCGCGGGGGCTCAACCAGGTCCTCGCGTACTGGCTGCGCACCCCCGACGCGGACGCCTTCCGACTCTCCCTGCCGATCCTCGGCGTGGACGGCTCCGGTGCCACCACCTGCACCACCGACTGCCCGGCCAAGGGCAAGGTGTTCGTCAAACCGGGCAGCGCGATCGGCGGCGACCGCCTCAACAACCGGCTCGCGGTGAGCGGCCAGGCCGTGGCCGGCTACCTGCTGACCAACAACGGCTGCCTGCGCACCTTCTTCGTGGCCGTCAACGGTGCGGCCACCCCGACCATCGAGACCTTCTTCGACGTCAGCGACGACGTCTTCCAGATCGCCGCGCTGCTGCAGGAGGAGTCACCTTAGGCCCGGTCCCACGACGGCCCGGGGCCGGTGGCGGATCCGTCCGCCACCGGCCCCGCGGGCTGTCCGGCCGAGCCCGAGTGCTCCGTCGGCGCGCGGTGCTCCGCCGGCGCGCGGCTCTTCGGCACCCGGTTCTTCGACACCCGGTCCGGCGGGCGCTCGGGCACCCGGTCCGGCGCGGGTCGTGCGCCCCGCGTGCGGGGGCGTCAACACCCTCCCGGACCAGGCCCGTTCGTTCGGCCGGCCCGCCCACCGGCCCCGTCAGCGCCACTACGCTACGTGTCATGACTTCTTCGGACAGGGGCCCCGGGCGGGGCACGGCGGTGGTGATCGGCGGCGGGCTCGCCGGCACGGTGGCGGCCTGGGCGCTGCGCGGGCACGCCGAGCGGATCGTGGTGGTCGAGCGGGACCGCTACCCGGCGGAGCCGACGTTCCGGGCCGGGGTGCCGCAGGGCCGGCACGCGCACCTGGTGCTGGAGGCCGGCCACCGGGCGCTGGAGGAGATGATGCCCGGCATCAGGCAGCAGCTGGCCGACGCGGGCGCGACCAGGGTCGCCGTCTCGGGTGACCTCAAGTGGCTCAGCTCCGCCGGCTGGATGGCGCAGTACCCGGCCCAGCTCGGTTTCCTCTCCTGCACCCGGCCGGTCCTGGACAAGGTGGTGCTGGACCGGGTCCGCACCGAGCCCTCGATCGAGTTCCTCGAGGGCGTGGACGTGGTCGGCCTGCTCGGCTCGGCGCGGGCCGTCACCGGGGTGCGGATCCGCGAGCGCGGCCCCGAGCGCGGCGAGGTCCGGGAGATCCCGGCCGAGCTGGTGGTCGACGCGGCGGGCCGCTCGACCTCGGTGCCGCAGTGGCTGGCCGAACTCGGCCACCCGGCGGTGCCCGAGGAGCGGGTCGACGCCGGCGTCTCCTACTCCTCCCGGATCTTCCACCGCCCGGCCGGCGTCGACCTCGGCCACCGGGCGATCTACCTGCAGACCAAGGCCCCCGACGCGCCGCGGCTCGGGGTGCTGCTGCCGGTCGAGGGCGACCGGTGGATCGTCAGCGTCGCCGGCATGCGCGGCGCCGAACCCGAGCCCGGCGAGGCCGGGTTCACCAAGCAGGTCGGCCTGCTGCGCGACCAGAGCATCCGCGAGGCCCTCCGGAACGCCGAACCGGACGGCGAGGTGCGCGGCTTCGTCCCCGGCCCGGGCGTGCGCCGGCACTACGAACGCAGCTCCCCCGACGGCCTGGTGGTGGTCGGCGACGCCGTCAGCACCTTCAACCCGGTCTACGGCCAGGGCGTCACGGTCGCGCTGTTCTGCGCCCAGGCGCTGCGCCGGACCGCCCTGCGGCACGGCGGCATCGGCCACGCCACGGCCCGGGACGCCCGGCGCGAGATCGCGACCGCGTCGAAGAACCCGTGGGTGATGTCCTGCAGCGAGGACGCCCGGTTCGCCGCCACCACCGGCGCCCCCTCCGGCGCCCTGCTCAAGCTCCAGCACCGCTTCCTGGACAAGGTGCTGGCCGCCTCCGTGAACGACCCGGCGGTCACCGCCGCCTTCCACGAGGTGATGTCGCTGGTCGCCCCGCCGACGCTGCTGTTCCGCCCGTCCGTCCTGGCCGCCGTCCTGCGGAGCTGACCGCCGCCCGGGGCCGGCCCGGCGGCGGTGCCCTGCGGCGGTGCACCGGGGGGCGGTGCGCCCGGGGCCGGCACAACTGGCCGTACAGCTGGGGCCCGTACGGCTGGGGCAGTGCACTGCGCCCGGGGCCGGTCGGCGGCGGTGCCGGGGCCGTGCCCCCGGGGCAGGTCAGGGGCGGTGCCCGGGCGTCAGGTGCGCGGCCACGTACGGCACGGCGACCTGCTCCAGCGCGCCGTCACCGAACGCCGGGTGGACGTTGACCTCGAACACCACACCGCCGCTCTCGGCCGCCAGGTCGACGCCCGCCAGCGGAAGGTCCAGGGAGGCGGCCGCCCGGATCGCCAACCGGTCCAGGCCGGCGGGCAGTCCATCGGTCGCGAGCACGGTGGAGACCGCGCCCCGGCTCTCGTTGCAGGGGGCGTCCGGGTCGGCCTGGACGTGCTCCACGGCGCGGACCACCCTGCCGTCGAGCACCACCACCCGGTACTGGTGACGGACGCCCTCCGGGGTGAAGTTGCGGGCGTCCCGGGCGATCAGCCAGTCCAGTCCCGCCTGCTCGTAGTACCGCGCCGCGGCGGCGAGTTGGGCGTGGCTGGTGACGTGGAAGACGTCGTCGCCGCCCATGCCGACGCAGGGGCGGGCCCAGACGTCGCCGCCGAGGCGCTCGAAGGCTGCGGCGACGGCCCGCGCACCCGGCCGGGAGAACGCGACGGTGGGCATGTGCGGGACGCCGTCGCGCACGAACCGTGCCACGGTCGCGTCCTTCTCGGTGGCGGCCCGCCAGGAGCGCGGGTCGGTGCCGAGCGAACGGGCTCCGTGCGCGCGCAGCAGGCGCTGGCAGGCCGCGAACTCCCGCCGCCGGTGCGGCGGGATCTCGTAGACCACCACGGTGTCGGCGGCCACGACGCGCCCCTCCGCCTCCAGGCGCAGCCCGCGCCCGCCGTCGGAGCGGATCCGGCCGCCCCCGCCGGCCATGAAGCACCGGGCGTCGAGCAGCACGGGCGCCCGGCCGGTGACGGCCCGCGCGGCGTCGGCCAGTACCTCCCGGCTGCCTTCGGTCGAGCTGTGATCGGTCAGGATGACGAGGTCGTCTCGGCCCATGCGGCCATCGAAGCGAGCGGCCCGGGGCCCGGCAAGACGGCCCCGCGCGCCAGTCGCCCACCGGGGTGGCCGAAACCCGCGCGCACCCCCACGCCCCCGGCCGACGCCCCGGTCCGACCGGACACGCCCGCAGGCCCCGTACGTCCCACGCGCTCCGCGCCCGCCGTGCCCGCCGTACTCCGTGCCCGCCGCGCTTCATGCCCGCCGCTCCACGCCCACCGCCGGTAATCCGGATGCGTACCATCCGACCGGCCCGCTACCCTGGCCGCATGTCGACGCCCCGAATCTCCTAGCTGACGGACCCACTCCCACGCCACCCGTGTGTCCGTTCGCTGTTTCGGAGCGTTACCTGATGATCACCACCCGTGGTGTCGACCTGCGCGTCGGCGCCCGCCTCCTGCTGTCCGACGTCACCCTGCACGTCGCCCCCGGCGACCGGATCGGCCTCGTCGGCCGCAACGGCGCCGGCAAGACCACCCTGCTGGCCACCCTGGCCGGGCAGCTACCGCCCGCCGCCGGCACCGTCACCCGCACCGGCGCCGTCGGCTACCTCCCGCAGGACCCGCGCGCCGCCGACCCGGCCTCCACCGTCACCGACCGCATCCTGTCCGCCCGCGGACTGGACACCGCCGTGCGCACCCTGCGCGGCGCCGAGCAGGCGATGGCCCGGGCCGAGGAGCCGGCCGACCAGCGCCGGGCGATGGACGCCTACGCCCGCGCCGAAGCCGAGTTCCAGGCCCGCGGGGGCTACGCGGCCGAGGCCGAGGCCGCCCGGGTCGCCGCCGGCCTCGGGCTGCCCGGCCGGGTCATGGACGCCCCGGTGGGCACCCTGTCCGGCGGCCAGCGCCGCCGGGTCGAACTGGCCCGGATCCTCTTCGCCGACCACGGCACCCTGCTGCTCGACGAACCCACCAACCACCTCGACGCTGACTCGGTGGCCTGGCTGCGCGACTTCCTGACCGCCCACCGGGGCGGGCTCGTGCTGATCAGCCACGACCCCGTCCTGCTCGCCGACACCGTCAACCGGGTCTTCCACCTGGACCCGCAGCGCGCCGCGCTCGACGTCCACAACACCGGCTGGCACGCCTACCTCGCCCAGCGCGCGGCGGACGAACGCCGCCGCACCCGCGAGCGGGCCAACGCCGAACGGAAGGCCGCCGCCCTGCACGCCCAGGCCGACCGGATGCGGGCCAACGTGGCCACCGCCACCAGCGCCCGCAGCATGGCCCGCCGGGCCGACCGGATGCTCGCCGGGCTGGAAGCCGTCCGGCAGGCCGACCGCACGGCCCGCATCCGGCTGCCCGAACCCGCGCCGTGCGGCCGGACGCCCCTCGGCGCGGTCGGACTCGCCAAGTCCTACGCCGGTCGCCCGGTGCTCGCCGGCCTCGACCTCGCCGTCGACCGGGGCAGCCGGCTGGTGGTCCTCGGGCTCAACGGCGCTGGCAAGACCACCCTGCTGCGGATCCTGGCCGGCCAGGAGGCCCCCGACGCCGGCCGGGTCGTCCCCGGCCCGGGACTGCGGCTCGGCTACTTCGCCCAGGAGCACGACACCCTCGACCCGGCGCGCAGCGTCCGCGACAACCTCGCGCTCGCCGCCCCGGGCCTCACCGACGGCGAACTGCGCCACGTCCTGGGCGCGTTCCTCTTCCGCGGCGACGACGCCGACAAACCGGCCGGAGTGCTCTCCGGCGGCGAGAAGACCCGGCTGGCCCTGGCCGCCCTGGTCCACTCCGGCGCCAACGTCCTGCTGCTCGACGAGCCCACCAACAACCTCGACCCGGCCTCCCGGGCGGAGGTGCTCGCCGCGGTCGGCACCTACCCGGGCGCGATCGTGATGGTCACCCACGACCAGGGCGCCATCGAGGCCCTGCGCCCCGACCGCGTGCTGCTCCTGCCGGACGGCGACGAGGACCTGTGGCACGACTCGTACCTGGAGCTGGTGACCCTGGCGTAGCCGACGGGCCGGGGCCGCTGCGCGCGGGGCCGGGGCGGAACCCTGCCCGGCTCAGGGCTCCCGCCCGCCGAACTGCCACCGGTGCACCTCGACGTCCGCGTACGGCTCCGGGCCCAGCACGGCGCGCGCCTCCGCGGGGCCCGCGGCGCGTACCAGCGCCGCGGTGCCCAGCCAGTCGGCCCCGTCGTCGGACAGCAGCGGCCCGTAGGCGATCAGCTCGTCCCGCGGCAGTCCCGCGGGCAGCCCCACGGGCGCTGCTGCGGAGCCGGCCGGCCCGGCCGGGCCCAGCCCGAGCACCAGGAACCGGCTGCCGCCGGTCCGGCCTCCGGGGAAGTCCCACATCGTGCGGCCCAACAGGTTGCGCCACCGCCGCAGCAGCAGGTCGCGGTACACCCCGGCCTGGTAGCCCGGCTCGTCGAGGGCGAAGGCCCGGGCGGCGGCCGGGCCGGGCAGGTCGAGGACGTGCACGCTGCCGGTCGGGGCTCCGTCCGGGCCGGACAGCGTCGGCCCCCGGGCGATCATCTCCGCGGCGTACCCGTCCATGTAGGACCAGTGCCGTTCGAGCAGCTCCTGCCGCAGCTCCAGGGAGCCGGGCCGATCACGGTGGTAGCAGAAGAACTCCATGCGCGGCAGTCTCCCGGCCCGCACGGCCCGGGTACAGCGAATACCCGCGCCGAGCGGCCCCGGGCGGCCCCGCCGACCCCGCGACCCCGGCCACCCGGGCGATCAGCCGCGCACGACTCCGACCGCCGGCACGGTCACCGCCCGGCCTCTGGCTTGCGGGCCTCGATCAGGAACCGGGCCGAGTGGGCGACGAAGGGCCCCTCGGCCCGGATCAGGGCGTCCAGCTCGCGCAGCCGGTCCCGGTGGGCGTCGACGGTGAAGCCCGGGACCATCCAGATCACCTTGCGCAGGAAGTAGACCACCGCGCCGATGTCGCGGAACTCCATCCGCAGGCGCTCGGAGCGCAGGTCCACCACCTCCAGGCCGGCCTCCCGGGCGGCGGCGCTCTCGTCCTCGGGCCGGCGGGCCTGCCGGGCCTGCGGCTGCGGGCCGAGGAAGTACTCGACCAGCTCGAAGCCGGACGCCGGGCCGACGTGCTGGGCGAAGTACGTGCCGCCGGGCCGCAGCACCCGCTCGATCTCCGACCACCAGGCCTTCACCGGGTGCCGGCTGGTGACCAGGTCGAAGGCGCCGTCGGCGAAGGGCAGCGGCGGCTCGTCCGGGTCCGCGACGACGACCGCGCCCAGCGGGTGCAGCAGCTCCGTGGCGCGGGCGACGTTCGGCGGCCAGGACTCGGTGGCGGCCAGGGCGGCCGGCAGCGCGCGGGGGGCTCCGCTTCCTGCCCCGGCCCCTGCTGCAGAGGCACCGGAGGGACCGAACGCCGCGGTCGCCAGCCGTGCGGCGCCGGCCAGGACCTCGCCGCCGCCGGTCTGCACGTCCAGGGCCGCCGAGGCCGTGCCCAACCGTTCGGCCAGCATCCGCTGGTACCCCCAGGACGGCCGTTCCTCGGTGGCACGGCCGTCCAGCCAGGAGAAGTCCCAGCCGTCCACGGACACGGCCCCGGCCTCGGCGATGAGCCCTTCGAAGGTGCGCATACCGGCATCATCCCGGCACCGCCCCGCCCTGACCAGCCGATTTCCCGCGACCCGGGCCACGCCGCACGGCCGCACCACGGGGTACGCGTCAGCCCCTTCCCCGGCTGCTCGCCGCCGCCGGGGGACAACCGCGTCAATCGGGCCACATCGTGAACAAGTAGGATGACTCAACTTCCGCGCTACGCGCGGAGACTTCCATAAATGTTCCATTTGCCCGATTCATCTCCCGCTTCACACGCACGGAGCCACCCTCATGGACAACCCGTCCGCCGTCGACGTCGACGGCGCGATCGAGACGCGCGGTATCGAACCCGTCCCCGACCACGAGCGCCAGGGCAGAGTCCGAGAGCTCTTCCCGACCTGGGTCGCGGCGAACATCAGCGTCCTGCTGCTGACCATGGGCGCTGCCCTGGTGGTGTTCAACCAGTTGAACTTCTGGCAGGTCCTGATCGTCGCCGCGTGCGCCGCGCTCGTCTCGTTCGGCATGGTCGGCGTGCTGTCGGTCTCCGGGAAGTGGGGCGGTGCGCCCGGCGCGACCCTCTCCCGGGCCACCTTCGGGGTGCGCGGGAACCTCTTCCCCGGCGCGATCCTGTGGATCGCCCGGTTCGGCTGGGAGACGATCAACGCCGTCACCGGCGCCTACGCCGTGCTGACCGTCCTCGACCTGCTCTTCGGCGTGAAGAGCAACACCGCGCTGATCGTGATCACGCTCTTCGCCTTCGTCGCCTGCACCTTCCTGGTCTCCGGCATGGGCCGGAAGGCGCTGAACGTCTGCAACACCTGGTCGACGTACCTCTTCGGCGTCTTCAGCGTCCTGGTGCTGGGCTACCTGGTCGCCACCATGCACTGGAGCGAGGTCTTCTCCAAGCCCGCGGGCACCACCGCGATGATGATCGCCGGCATCGGGACCATCGCCGCCGGCGGCATCAGCTGGGTCCCCACCGGCCCGGACTTCGCCCGCTACCTGCCGCACGCCGCCTCCGGCAGGAAGATCGTCGGCGTGACGGTCTCCGGCGCCGGCCTGGTGATGGTGCCGATGGTGCTGATGGGCGCCGTGATGGCGGTGGCCTCGCCCGGCCTGGCGGACGCCGCCGACCCGGTCTCCTTCCTCGGCGACCTGCTGCCGACCTGGCTGGCCGTGCCCTACCTGCTCACCGCGATCGTCGGCATGCTGCTGATCAACAGCCTCTCCATGTACTCGGCCGGCTTCACCGCGCAGACCATGGGCGTCCGGCTGCCGCGCGCCCTGGCAGTCAGCATCAACGCCGTGATCTCGCTGGTCGGCGGCCTGCTGCTGATGCTGGTGGCCAAGAGCTTCCTGGGCTCCTTCATCACCTTCCTGATCCTGCTCGCCGTCTCCTTCTCGGCCTGGATCGGCGTCTACGCGGTGGACATGTTCCGCCGCCGCACGCGCGCGGTGCGCTACGACGCCGCCGCGCTGATGGACACCGGCAGGAACAGCCGGTACTGGTACGTGGGCGGCTTCTGCTGGCAGGCGATGGTGTCCTGGGTGCTCGCGCTCCTGAGCGGGCTCGCCTTCACCAAGTGCGACTGGTTCGCCGGACCGCTCTCCGACACCCCCGTCGGCAGGTACGGGCTCGCCTGGGCGGCGACCATCGTCATCTCCGCCGCGATCATGGCCGTGCTCCCCGCGCCGCGGGAGAACACCCCGGCCGCCGAGCGGACCACCGGCCCCCGGGCGGAGCGGACCGAGACCGTCACCGTCTGACCCCGCGGCGCCGACCGCGCACGCCCCGACGCACCGGACCGCCCGGTCGCCCGCTCGACCGAGCCGGCGGCCGGGCGGTCCCGTTGCGACCGGACCCTCCCGTTGCGGCGCCACCGTCCGTCCCGGTCGGCTGCACCCGGCGAGCACCGCCGGGCGGGCACCATCGGGCGCGCCGTCGCCTCGGTCGCTCAGGTCACCCCGGCCATCGGGCCGGGCGGCCCTGGACCTCGGCGACGGCCGGGTGGCGAACGGCCTCCAGGACGTCGTCGGCGAGCAGCTCCTCGATCAGGGCGGGCGGGCCGAACACCTCGGTGGCGCTGAGGTCCCAGTCGGTGAGGACGAACCAGGAGCCGTCCAGCGGCCACCAGTGGGCCGGGAACTGCAGTCCGCTCGCACGGGCCGGGCCCTCGCAGGCCTCGTGGTGGGCCACGGCCTCGCCCAGCCGGCCGCGATGGGCGGGGACGGGCGCCGACAGGTCCTCGATCGCCGCCTGCGCCCAGTAGCACTCCGTCGCCGTCCCGTCGGCTCCGTGCCGGGCCAGCAGCTCCACCAGGCGGGTCAGACAGTCGCGGTCCGGTACGCCGATCCACGGGTACTCGACCCCGCCGGGCAGCGCGGCGTGCACGGCCCCGTCGAGCAGCAGGGAGGAGAGCGTGAACGGCCAGTCCGCGAGCCGGCGGCCGGCCGCCGAGAGGGCGTCGGCCCAGCGCACCCGCCGCCCGTCCACCCGCAGGGTGTGCAGCACCCAGCAGCGATCGGCGAACCCGTGCCCCGGGCCGACCGGTTCGTAGCCCAGCACGGCGTCGCCCGCCTCGAGGAACGGGCGCATCCCGCCCAGCGGGTCCTCGTCCGGTATCCGTTCCACCGCTCCGCCGTCCTCCGTCCGTTCTCCGCCCGCGCTCTGCCAGTCCTCCGCCCGCGCTCTGCCCGCCCCTTCCGTGCCCCGCGTCCGCCGCGTCCGCCTCGTCCGCCGCGTTCCCGGACGGGCCCCGGCCCGGGGTGGTCGACGCGGGGTGACGCCGTCGGCGCGGGGTGACGCACCGTCGGAAAACCGCTGTCCGGCCCGGCTCGACCTGGGCGAGGATAGCCGCACGACGACCGGGCGGACCGCCGGGGTGCCACGTCCGGTCGGTCCCACCGCCCGCCCCGCCCCGCCGACCGTGGAGGCCAGACGCCATGACCGACTTCCCCGCCGACACGGCCGACGCCGCCGGCTTCCCCGGCCCCGCCCGTCCCACCGGCCCGGTCGGGCACTTCTACGACGGGCTCGCAGCCGGCTACCACCTCCTCTACGCCGACTGGTCGGCCTCCGTCGGCCGGCAGGGCGCCGCCCTGGACGCCCTGATCCGCACCGACCTCGGCGACCGCCCCGGCGAACCACCGCTGGACGTCCTGGACTGCGCCTGCGGCATCGGCACCCAGGCCATCGGCCTGGCCGGCCTCGGCCACCGCGTCACCGGCACCGACCTCAGTCCGGTCGCCGCCGCCCGGGCCGCCGACGAGGCCGGCCAGCGGGGCCTGCACCTGCCGACGGCCGCCGCCGACATGCGCCGGCTCCCCTTCCCCGACGCCCGGTTCGACGTCGTCGTCTGCGCCGACAACGCCCTCCCCCACCTGCTCACCCCCGAGGACGTCGACGCCGCGCTCGCCGAACTGCGGCGCGTCCTGCGGCCCGGCGGCCTGCTGCTGCTCAGCACCCGGCCCTACGACGAACTGCGGCGCACCCGCCCGGCGTCCACCCCGCCGCAGACCGTCGACCGGGACGGCCGGCGATCGGTCGTGTTCCAGCTCTGGCACTGGCACGAGGACGGCGAACGCTACGACCTGGAACTCTTCCGCCTCGTCCCGGACGCCGCCGGTGCCTGGCAGGTCGACGTCCACCGCTCCACCTACTGGGCACTGACCGCGCCCCGGCTCACCGCCTTCGCCACCGCGGCCGGCTTCACCACCGTCCGCTGGCGACAGCCCGCCGAAACGGGCTTCTTCCAGCCCGTCCTGATCGCCCGGGCCCCCTGACGCCGGCGAGCGCCACCGGTGACGTCCGCCGGGAGCGGACCGAGCTCCGCGGGCGGTGCCGCCCCTCAACGTCGGCCGCACCGCCGCCCACTCGGGGTCGTCCTCAAAGATCCAGATCCAGAGCAGGATCGAGGCGATGGTGACGGCCGTCTGATCGGGCTCGCGGGTCGTGCCGTCACCGGTCTCCAGGCCGCGCCGTCGTCCGAGCCGGTCGATGTCCCAGGCGGCGCTCACTACCTATGCGGACGTCAGATCAAGCACGCCGTTGCGGAGTTCCAGGACCCGCGCTCCGACCGGCAACGCTGCGGCGACCGAGGTGGTCGGCCGGCGGGCTCGACGAGCTCGCCCGTCTCCTCCACGGGACCGTCACCGTGGCGCCGATCCGGCCCCGGCTCCGTGGATAGATCAAGTATCCCAATCGCCGGATGCGCCTGTCACCGCCCTCGCGGAGGAGATTTTGTCGCATTCTGCACACTTAGGGTTGCGGATGACCAACGGGAACGTCGATCTGATCTGGAGTAGGGATGGCATCCGACCGTGCCGCAGTGGCCGCGGAGCTCAACGTGATGGCCGCGGCAGATCACCAGGCCGCGCGCAAGGCGAACAGTGACGACCCGGCGGAGCAGTTGGCGTGGCGTCGTTTGACCGCGCAGCACGCGGACCGTCTCAGCGAGATCATGGCCGCGCACGGATGGCCGACCGCCGGACTTGTCGGTGACGACGCGGCCCGGGCCGCGTGGCTGATCGCACAACACGCCGACCGGCAGCTCGACGTTCAGCGGCGCGCGCTGCGGCTGATGGAGCAGGCCGTGGCCGACGGCTCCGCCAGCCCTCGCGATCTCGCCTTCCTGCGGGATCGCACGCTTGTGAACGAAGGGCAGAAGCAGATCTACGGCACGCAGATCGCCGGAGTGAGGGACGGCTCGCCGGTCCCGTGGCCCTGCGAGGAACCCGAGCTCATGGACGAGCGACGGGCAGAAGTCGGAATCCCACCGTTCGCCGAATACATCGCTCGGTTCTCGGCCTGAGTCACTCCGCCTACCAGGTGCCCTGCCGCCGGGGCGCCGTCAGTCCCACCAGAGGACCACGGCCAGGCCCCGCCGGGCGGCCTCGGCGTAGAAGCCGAGCAGTGCGGCGAAGTGGGTGGCCGCGTAGCGCCGGGCGCCGCCCGTGATGCCCTGGGAGAGCGGGCCGAGGTCCTCGGGCGAGACGGACTCCCACAGAGCCGGCAGGTCGATCCCGTGGAGCAGCCCGGCGACCCGGGCCACCTCCGCCGGGGCGAGTGCGGTCGGGGTGCCGCCGAACGCGGCGATGGCGTGCGGGTACCGGTTGAGGAAGGCGAGGTCGGAGGCGGGATCCCCGTCGAGGGCCAGGTGCAGCGCGGCCAGCGGGGCCTGGTCGAGGCCTCCGAGTTCGGCGACGCGCTTGAGGAGGAAGGGCGCCCAGTCGAGGTCGAGGCAGTCCGCGGCCGGCGGGTCGAACCCGTGGTCGCCGTCGGCCCGCTCGGCGGCCAGGGTGCGGCAGCGCTCGAGATAGGCGACGGGGACGCGGGCGAGTTGTTGGGTGACGGCCATGCCCACCAGTGTCCCGAGCGTGTCCAGCGCTTTTCGCGGCCCTGGGCGGCCCTGAGCGGCCCTGACGGCCCGACCGCTCGGGCCGCTCAGGCCGTCAGGGGGCCCGGCGGCGGCCCGGTCAGGTTTCGCGCTGCGGGTGGTACTCGGATTCCGGGACGCCGAACGTCCAGGCGACCCCCGCGCGGGCGGTGCGGGTGCTCGGCGGGACGCGCAGCCAGTAGGTGCGGAAGGTGCCGTCGGGCTCGGCGGTCGAGTTGACCACCTCGACCATCACCACCGGCTCGTCGTCGGGCAGGGTGATCCGCCAGAGCACCCCGGTCTCGTCACGGTCGACCGGGACGGCGCCGGAGTCGGCGAGGTAGCGGTCGTAGCCGTAGTGCTCCAGCAGGACGCGGCGCAGCTCGGCGTTCTCCTCGGTGCGGATCCGCTCGGCGGTGACGTCGCCGAGCCCGGCCAGGAACTCGGCGGGCACCGGCATGCCGCGCCAGGCGTGCAGGGCGAAGCCGTCGGCGTACTCCAGGGCGGGGCCGTCCGCCCGGTCGAGCCGCCCGGCCTCGTCCCGGTGCAGGGCGACCGGGCGTTCGCTGACCAGGGCGACGTCCTGGTACGGCCACCACCAGCCGGCTTCCCGGGCCACCGCGGCGAGCGGCTCGGCGGCGCCGGCACCCGGCTCGTCGGTGCCGAACGCCGCCTCGAAGGCGGCGAACCAGGGCGCGTCGTGCTGGCCGCGCACCGCGTCCAGCAGGGCGAGCCGGGCGGCGGTGCGGCGGGCGCGGGCGGCGTCGGCCGCCCCGCCCGGGGCCTGCGCGCGGTCCGCCTCGGGGGCGAGCCGGTCCAGGACGGCGTTGCGGACGCGGTCGGCGAGCGGGGTGGTGACCGGGCCGAGTTCGCCGCCGGTGACCGCCCAGTGCGCCGCCCACCCGGCGGCGCCGACCCGGTCGACGGCCCGCCGCCGGTCCCGCTCCCAGGGCCCGGTTCGCACGGCTTCGCGGACGCTCACCGCACCGGCGGCCCGCAGCTCCAGCGCCGCCTCGGCGGCCGCCAGCGGCGAGCCGAACCAGCGGACGGCCGCGGGTTCGGCCAGCCCGGCCGCCCGGTACGCCGCGCGCACGGCCCGCTCGGCCGCCGCCCGGTCGGCCGCGCCGGTGGCCGCGGCGACCGCCCGCCAGCGGGCCGTCACCCCGGCGGGACCGTCCGCCGTCGCCGCCCCTGCCGGGTCGTCGGGAATCACCGTCTGCATCGTCCTGCTCCGTTCCCGGCCGGGCTCCCCGCCCGACCGCATGCTGCCGTTCCGTTCCGAGTTCCGGGCTGCCTGTCGTGCCGCCCGCCGTACCGCCCGACCGACCGCCGGTCGACCGCCGGCCGCGCCGGACACCGGTCGGTCCGGGCACCGGTGCCGACGGGCCGGTCGGTCCGCTCAGTCCGCGACCATCCGCACCGCGCCCGGGACGTACTCGCGCTGACGCACCACCCGGTACCAGCCCCTGGGCAGCGGTATCGCCGCGTGCTCCTCGTGCACCACCCGGCCCCCCTCGGGCAGGTGCAGCCAGCCGGCGCCGAACGGCCCGGCCTCCCGCCGGAGGGCGCCGGGGCCGACCACGGCGTGGGCGTGCCCGGTGACCTCCCCGAGCGCCAGCACCATCCGGCCGCGCCCGTCCCGCGGCTGCTCGGCCAGCGCCGCGACCCGGCCCGGCACGGCGCCCTCCTCGACCGGCACGATCAGCACATCGCCCTGGCGGTACATCAGTCTCCCCTCACCGTGGACCGGGCCCGGCGGACACCGGACCCCGCGGCTCCGCCGTGCCCTGCGCGGTCACGTTCCGGAGCCAGGACCCGAACGTAGGGCACGGGTCCGACAACCCGCCCCCGCCCGCCACCCGGGCACCGGACTGTCAGACCCTGCTGGTAGACATCTGTTCGGCCCCGACCCCAGAGGAGCAGCGCATGACCGTCAACCACCACATCGAGCAGTTCCACGGTCTCCCGGTCTTCGACTTCGTCCAGGCCGTGGACGCCGCCGCGGAGGCCGGCGGGGCGGTGCTCCCCGACCTCCCGGAGCCCACCGCCGTCGCCTGGCGGATCGGACTGAACTACGAGTCCGAGGAAGCCTTCACCGAGCGCTGGGAGCAGTTCCTCGACACGGTCGACGCCGAGCGCGTGGCGGCCGTGGTGATCGGCCCGTGGTTCTCCGAGGAGCCGGAGGGCCTCGGCTCGGCCCTCGAGGCCATCACCGGCGCGGCGGGCCGGCTGCCCGCCCTGCGCGGCCTGTTCGTCGGCGACATCACCTACGAGGAGAGCGAGATCTCCTGGCTGGAGATGGAGGACGTCACCCCGCTGCTGACGGCCTTCCCGCGGCTGACGGAGCTGGTGGTGCGGGGCGGTACGGGCCTGCGGCTCGAGCCGGTGCGCCACGAGGCGCTGACGGCGCTGCGGTTCGAGACCGGCGGGCTGCCCGTCGAGGTGGTGCGCGCGGTGGCCGGCTGCGACCTGCCCGCCCTGCGGCGGCTCGAGCTCTGGCTCGGCGTGGACCACTACGGCGGGGACGCCGGCGTCGTGGACCTCGCCCCCTTCCTGGACGGCACCCGCTTCCCCGCGCTGCGCCACCTGGGCCTGCAGAACAGCCTGCTCCAGGACGACATAGCGGCCGCGGTGGCCCACGCCCCGGTGGTCGCCCGGCTGGAGTCGCTCAGCCTCTCCATGGGCGCGCTGACCGACCAGGGCGTCACCGCCCTGCTGGAGGGCCAGCCGCTGACCCACCTGCGCACCCTCGACCTCCACCACCACTTCCTCACCGAGGACGTCCAGCAGCGGTTGCGGGAGGCCCTGCCGGAGGTCGGGCTCGTCCTCTCCGGCGCCGGCAAGCCCGACGACCGCCGGCGCTACGTGGCCGTCTCCGAGTAGCGGCGGCCGCCCGGCACCCGTCACCGGCCGACGCACCCGGCCGGCCGTACCCCCGCCGACCGACGACCCGACCGACCCGCAGCCCTACCGGCCACAGCCCGACGGCCGGTTCCCGCCCCACCCCGCACCCCCGCCCGCCCGCCGAACTCCCCGCCTGGACCGAACATGACCGTCTCGCAGCACCCCGACCGCTTCCACGACCTGCCGATCCACCCCTTCGACCCCACCGCGGCCGCCCGGCCCGCCGCGGGCGAGGTCGCCTGGCGGCTGGCCCTGGAGTACGACACCGACCACGACTTCGACCGGCTCTGGAAGGCCTTCCTGGACACCGTCGACCCGGCCGGGGTCCGGGCCGTGGTGATCGGCCCCTGGTGGCAGGACGGCTACGTCTCCGTGGCCGCCGCCGTCACCGCCGTCACCGCCGACGCCGCGCGGCTGCCCGCCCTGGAGGCGCTCTTCCTGGGCGACGTGACCTTCGACGAGTGCGAGATCTCCTGGATGGAGATGGACGACGTCACACCGTTGCTGACGGCGTTCCCCGGGCTCACCGAACTGACCGTCCGCGGTGGCATGGACCTCGTCCTCGCACCGGTGCGGCACGACCGGCTGACGGCGCTGCGGTTCGAGGCCGGTGGGCTGCCGGCCGCCGTGGTGCGGGCCGTGGCGGCCTCCGAACTCCCCGCGCTGGAGCGGCTGACGCTCTGGCTGGGCACCGACGAGTACGGCGGCGACACCACGATCGACGACCTCGCGCCCTTCCTCGACGGCGCGCGCCTGCCGAGCCTGCGTCACCTCGGACTGGCCAACAGCGACATCCAGGACGAGATCGCCTCGGCCGTGGCGCACGCGCCCGTGGTGGCCCGGCTGGAGTCGCTCGACCTCTCCATGGGCGTGCTCTCCGACGAGGGTGCGGCCGCCCTGCTGGAGGGCCAGCCGCTCACCCACCTGCGCAGCCTCGACCTGCACCACCACTACCTCGGCGAGGAGATGCAGCAGCGGCTGACCGAGGCCCTGCCCGGGGTCGCGGTCGACCTCGGCGACGCCGAGGACGACGACGATGACGACGGCTGGCGCTACGTCGCGGTCGCCGAGTAGGCGGGTGGGGGGCACGATGACGCCGCAGCTGACCGTCCTCGGCAATCCCGGGCACCGGCGGGTGACGCTGTTCGCCGCCGCGGCCCGGGCCGCCGGGCTGCCCGAGCCCGCCGTCCTGCCCTGGCTGGACGTGCTGCGCGGCCAGTACCGGCCGCCCACGGGCGGCCTGCTGCGGATCGAGTCGCCGGGCGAGGACGCCCGGGTCGACGAGCTGCTGCGCGGCCCGGCGCTCGGCCCCTCCTACGCGCCGACCAGGGTCGAGGGCACGGCAGCCTGGTACGCGGGCGTGCTGGCCGCGCTGCGCGGGCTGGCCGCCCGACCGGGCGTGCGGCTGCTCGGCGACCCGGAGGAGATCGGCGTGATGTTCGACAAGCGGCGGTCGCACGCGCTGCTCGCGGCCGCCGGGGTGCCGGTGCCCCGGGCGCTCGGCGGGGAGGTCACGGGCTGGGAGCAGCTGCGCGGCCGGCTGGCCGAGGCCGGGCTGCACCGGATCTTCGTCAAGCCCGCGCACGGTTCCTCCGCCTCCGGGGTGCTCGCCCTGGAGTTCGGGCCGCGCGGGCAGGTGCTGGCCACCACCTCGGTCGAGCTGGCCGACGGCCGGCTGCACAACTCGCTGCGGGTCCGCCGCTACCGCGACGAGGCGGAGGTCGCCGCGATCGTCGACCGGCTGGCGCCGGACGGCCTGCACGTCGAGCAGTGGATCCCCAAGGCCTCCCAGTCCGGCCGCTCCACCGACCTGCGGGTGGTGGTCGTCGCAGGCCGGGCCACCCACGTGGTGGTGCGCACCAGCGCCCAGCCCATGACCAACCTGCACCTCGGTGGCGCCCGGGGCAGCGTCGACCTGGCCCGGGAGGCCGCCGGGGCGGCCTGGCCGGTCCTGCTGGAGACGGCCGAGCGCGCGGCGGCCTGCTTCCCCCGGTCGCCGATGGTCGGTGTCGACGTGCTGCCCGCGGCCGGCTGGCGGCGGGCGCTGGTCGGCGAGGTGAACGCCTTCGGGGACCTGCTGCCCAACCTCACCGGCCTGTCCGGCGGCCCCGCCGAGGGCCTGGACACCTACGGCGCCCAGCTCGCCGCGCTCACCCGGCCCGCCGCCTTCACCCGTTCCACGGGAGGGGCCCCCGGCCCCGCCCCGACGACCCACCAGATGACGGAACACGCACCATGAACCACCGCTCTCCCGACCGCACCCCCGCCCAGGCCCCGGCCCCGGTACGGCCGCGGGCCAGCCGGGTTCCGGCCCCGGAGCCCGCTCCCGCTCCGGCGCCCACGCCCGCTCCGGACATGAACGCCGTGGTCGGTACCCACGACCTCCTGCTCGTCACCCTGGACACGCTCCGCTACGACGTGGCCGAGGAGCTCGCCGCCGCCGGCCGGATCCCGCACCTGGCGGCGTTCCTCCCCGGCGGCCGCTGGGAGCGCCGGCACGCGCCCGGCAGCTTCACCTACGCCTCCCACCAGGCCATCCTGGCAGGCTTCCTACCCACGCCGGCCTCCCCCGACGGCCCGCACCCGCGCCTGTTCGCGGCCCGCTTCGCCGGTTCCGAGAGCACCGCCCCGCGCACCTGGGTGTTCGACGCGCCCGACCTGCCGACCGCTCTCGCCGGGGCCGGCTACCGGACGGTCTGCATCGGCGGCGTCGGCTTCTTCAACAAGCAGGGCCCGCTCGGCTCGGTGCTGCCCGGCCTGTTCCAGGAGAGCCACTGGGAGCCCGCGATGGGCGTGCCCTCACCGACGTCCTTCGAGGAACAGGTCGCCCGGGCCGAGCGGGTGGCCGCCGAACAGCCCGCCGGGCAGCCGCTGTTCCTCTTCCTGAACGTCTCCGCGCTGCACCAGCCCAACTGGTTCCACCTGCCCGGCGCCACCCGCGAGCACGGTGACTCCCGGGACAGCCACGCCGCCGCGCTGGAGTACGTGGACGCGCACATCGGGCGGCTGTTCGCCGCGATGAGCGCCCGCCGGCCCTGCTTCGCGATCGTCTGCTCCGACCACGGCACCGCGTACGGCGAGGACGGCTACACCGGGCACCGGATCGGCCACGAGGTGGTCTGGACGGTCCCGTACGCCCACTTCACCATCCCGGCCCGGCCCGGAGCCGGTACCGCCGCCACCACCACCGAGGAGCGCGCATGACCACCGCACCCCCGCGCCCCGACTCGCCCTACCGCTCGTACGTCTACGCCTACCCGCACAAGACCGCCTACCGCCCGCTGCCCGAGCGCCCGGCGCTGCGCGAGCTGTGGGCCGGCGAGGCGCAGCACGCGCTCTCCCTGTACCTGCACGTCCCGTTCTGCGAGGTCCGCTGCGGCTTCTGCAACCTCTTCACCCGGATCGGCAGCCCCGAGGGCCTGACCACCGCCTACCTGGACGCCCTGGAGCGCCAGGCCGTCGCCGTCCGCGCGGCGCTGGAGGAGGACGCCCGGTTCGCGCTGGCCGCGTTCGGCGGCGGCACGCCCACCTACCTGACGGCCGGCGAGCTGGGGCGGCTGTGCGACATCGCGGAGCGGCGGATGGGCGCCGACCTGCGGGCGGTGCCGCTGTCGGTGGAGGCCTCCCCGGCCACCGCGACCGCCGACCGGCTGGAGGTGCTGGCCGCCCGGGGCGCCACCCGGCTGAGCCTGGGCGTGCAGTCCTTCGTCGACGCCGAGGCCCGCTCCGCCGTCCGCCCGCAGCGGCGCGCCGAGGTGGAGGCCGCGCTCGGCCGGATCCGCGCGGCCGGGTTCCCGGTGCTCAACATCGACCTCATCTACGGCATCGACGGCCAGACCGAGGCCAGCTGGCTGCACTCGCTGGACGCGGCGCTCGCCTGGCAGCCCGAGGAGCTCTACCTCTACCCGCTGTACGTCCGCCCGCTGACGGGCCTGGCCCGGCGCGGCGAGCAGGAGAGCCCGTCCGCCTGGGACACCCGCCGGCTCGCGCTCTACCGCGCCGGCCGGGACCACCTGCTGGCCCGCGGCTACCAGCAGGTGTCGATGCGGATGTTCCGCCGCGCCGCCTCCCCGCAGGCCGGGGCCGGCGAGTACGCCTGCCAGACCGACGGCATGGTCGGCCTGGGCTGCGGCGCCCGCTCCTACACCTCGCGGCTGCACTACTCCTTCGACTACGCGGTGAACGCCACGGAGGTGCGCGGCATCATCGACGACTTCGTCGCCACCGAGGACTTCCACCACGCGGAGGTCGGCCACCGGATGAGCGGCGACGAGCCCCGCCGGCGGCACCTGGTGCAGTCCCTGCTGCAGGCCGCGGGCATGCCGCTGGCGGACTACCGCGCCCGGTTCGGCAGCACGCCCACCGAGGACTTCCCGGTCGAGCTGGCCGCGTTCGCCGCCCGCGGCTGGCTGGCCGAGGACGGGGAGCGCCTGCTGCTCACCCCGGAGGGACTGGCCCACTCGGACGCGGCCGGGCCGATGCTGTTCTCACCCGGGGTCGCCGCCCTGATGGCCGCCTACGAGGCGAAATGACCTTCCTCGGCCTGCCCGTCGTCCGGCCCCCGCACGCCGCCCCCGTGCCGGGCCTCGCCACCGCCGCCCCGGTGGAGCCCGGTCCGCGGGCTCTCCCCCTGCTCTACCGCGGTCCGCTCGCCTCCTGTGACTACGACTGCCCCTACTGCCCGTTCGCCAAGCGCCGCGACACGCCCGACCAGCTGCGCGCCGACCGGGCGGCGCTGGAGCGGTTCACCGGCTGGGCGGCCGGGCGGGCGGGCAGCGGCGACACCCTCTCGGTGCTGTTCACGCCCTGGGGCGAGGGGTTGGTGCGCTCCTGGTACCGGCAGGCCCTGGTCGGGCTGAGCCGGCTCCCGCACGTGCGCCGGGTGGCGATCCAGACCAACCTCAGCTGCCGCACCGGCTGGCTGGCGGAGGCCGACCTCGACACCCTCGCGCTCTGGGTGACGTACCACCCGGGCCAGGTCTCCCGCGAGCGGTTCCTCTCCCGGTGCCGGGAGCTGGACGCGCTGGGCGTGCGGTACAGCGTCGGGGTGGTCGGCCGGCCCGAACACCTCGCGGAGGCCCGCCGGCTGCGCGCCGAACTCGCCCCTGAGGTCTACCTCTGGATCAACGCCGCCGAGGGCCGGACGTACTCGGACGCCGAGGCTGCCGACTGGACGGCGCTCGATCCGCACTTCGGCTACAGCCGGCACGCCCACCCCAGTGCCGGCCGCCCCTGCCGCACCGGGGAGTCCGTGCTCTCGGTGGACGGCGACGGCACCGTGCGCCGGTGCCACTTCGTCCGGGACGTCCTCGGCAACCTCTACGACGGCTCGTACCGCACCCGGCTGGGGCCGCGCGACTGCCCGTTGCCGGTCTGCGACTGCCACATCGGCTACGTCCACCTGGAGACCCTGCCGCTGTACGAGCTGTTCGGCGCGGGCGTGCTGGAACGCGTCCCGGCGGCCTGGCCACCCGGTTCCGGCTGAGGGCCGGCCACCGACCGACCGAGGACCGGCCCGTGGAGGGCCCATGGAGGGCCCGTGGAGGGCCCGTGGAGGGCCCGTGGCCCACGTTTCCCCGAGCAGGCCGGCGCGGACGTACCTAGCCTGGTGGTAGGA
This sequence comes from Kitasatospora sp. NPDC051702, assembly GCF_040681575.1. Lineage (NCBI taxonomy): Bacteria > Bacillati > Actinomycetota > Actinomycetes > Kitasatosporales > Streptomycetaceae > Kitasatospora > Kitasatospora sp. NPDC051702. The sequence goes on along the minus strand of NZ_JBFAZB010000008.1, from coordinate 63,115 downwards.
GGCGATGGACATGCTTGGAGACGCACCCCTGATAGCCATCATCCCGGCCGCCGATCTGGCCCGCGCCAAGGCGTTCTACACCGACACCCTCGGTCTGAAGCTCACCGAGGAGAACCCGCACGAACTCGTCTTCCAGTGCGGCGGCACCGAGGTCGGCCTCTACGAGACGCCCAGCGCCGGGCAGGCCGCCCACACCCTCGCCAGCTTCAAGGTCGCCGACCTCGACGCCGAGATGGAAGCCCTCCGCAGCCGCGGCGTCACGTTCGAGGACTACGACTTCCCCGGTCTGAAGACCGTCAACGGCGTCGCCGACGACGACGGCATGCGCGCGGCCTGGTTCAAGGACAGCGAAGGAAACATCCTCTGCGTGAACGAACGCACCACCGGATAGCACCGCACCCGCCCGCCCGATTCGGCGGAGGCAGGAACGGCGCCGCACTGCACCGGGGCGGCGGCCGCTGAGGGAGGCTGCCGGGGCCGGCGCTCGACCGGCCCCGTGCTGGGCCGCGCCCGGCTCCGGGGGTGGACCCGGTCCTGAGTCCGGCGGGGTCAGCGGGCGGAGGAGACCGCGAAGGGGGTAAGGCCGTGGCGTCGCGGGGGGCGGGGGATCACGAGGCATGGCCCCGGCGGTGCGGGCCGTGGTGATGCCGCCGAGTTCCTCGACCTGTACGGGCTGCCAGCCGCGGTCGCCGAGCAGGCCGGTGACGGCTGCCAGCCGGCTTCGCCGTGCAGGCCGGTGACGGTCTGCTCGGCGTCGGTCGCCACCCGGGAGATACGCGGCCCCGGCCTCGATCGTTAACAACGAGTGCATGCCACGCACTTGTAGAGTTCCCTCCATGCAGCTGGATCTGAACCTGCTCACAGCACTGGACGCATTGCTGGAGGAAGGCAGCGTCGCCGGCGCCGCGGCACGCCTCCACGTCACCTCACCGGCGATGAGCCGCTCCCTGGGCCGCATCCGCAAGGCCACCGGTGACCAGATCCTGGTCCGCACCGGCCGCAGCATGGTGCCCACCACCCGCGCGCTGGCCATGCGCGCCCAGGTCCACGCCCTCGTCGAGCAGGCCCACCACCTCCTGTCGGCCCATCAGGAGCTCGACCTGGCAGCGCTGGACCGGGTGTTCACCGTGCGCTGGCACGACGCCCTGACCGCCGCCTGCGGCACCACCCTGACCACGGCCGTCCGCCGGCAGGCCCCCGGCATCCGGCTGCGCCTGTCCGCCGAGCCCGGGGCGGACGACGCCGAGTTGCGCCGGGGCGAGGTCGACCTCGAATCGAGCTCCCGCGCCCCGGAACTCCCCGACATCCGCCACCGCCTCGTCGGCAGCGATCGGTTGGTCGTCGCCGTCCGGCCGGGCCACCCCCTCACCGAAGGCCCGTCGGACCTGGAGCGCTACGCGGCCGCCGAACACCTCACCGTGTCGCGCCGCGGAAGCCTGCGCGACCCGATCGACGACGCGCTCACCACGCGCGCTCTCACACGACGCGTCGTCGCCGCCGGGCCCACCGCCGCCTTCGCCCTGCAACTCGCCCTCGAATCCGACCTGGTCGTCACCCTCCCCGACGCGGTCACCCGCACCGCCCGGGAACGGCTCGGCCTGGTCACGCTGCCGCTGCCACTCCCGCTGCCCGACGTCCCGCTGTACCTGCTGTGGCACCAGCGCTACGACGACGACCGCGCCCACGCCTGGCTGCGCGACCTCGCCGCCGAGACCGTCCGGGCCCTGTTCGCCCCGCCAACCGCTGCCGGAGCACCGCCCGTCCCGGAGCCGGCCGCGCCCGGGGCGGGCGGCTGACCTCGGACTCCCCGGCGGCTCCTCGAAGGCTTGCCCACGGCTCGGGGCGGTGGTTTGCTGCTCGTGTCAACTCCCGTCACCACGACGGGAAATGAACGGGGGAGGCAGCACATGCCGGAAGTGACCGGCGGGCTCGCGAAGATGGCCGTCACCAGCGCCGTCGTGGCGAGCGCCGCGTTCGGCTTCGCGACACCGTCACACGCCGCCGCGCCGCAGGCCCCGGTGTCCGCGGCCCACGCGGCCGACGCGACCCACCAGGCCGACAGGGCCCTCGGGGCCGACGGAGCCACCGACACCGCCGCGCCCGTGCACCCGGTGGTGGACAGGCAGAACCAGGGACACTAGCCGGAGGTGACGGGTGCCCCCCGGGCCCGCGACGGCGCGCCCGGGGGCATCATCAGCCTTCGCCTTCACTCCGCCTCGTGCTCGTGCCGGGCACGCCCGGCGCGCCCGGCACTCCGCCGCGGGCCCGCAGCGCGGCCCGGGCCGCCTCCGCGAGGCGGTAGGCACCGGGCAGGACCTCGTCCATCTCGGGCACCCGCGGCTCCACGTGCGGGCCGACGGCCTCGATGGCCACCGCCGCGTCCTCCGCGGCCTGGTCCGGGTCCTCGGCGAGGACGGCCTCGCCCCGGTGGACCCGCAGCAGGGCCACCGCGTGGCGTCCGATCAGCGTGTCGCGGTGCGTCGGGCCGAAGACGCGCTCCTGCTGGGGCCGCAGGGCCTCGGCGAGCTTCAGCGCACGGGCGACCTCTCCGTTCGTGGCATAGGCGTTGACCAGGTTGGCCGCGGAGACCAGGGTGTCCGGGTGGTCCCGCCCGAGGACCCGGGCCCGGGCCGGCAGGACCCGTTCGGAGAGCTCGACGGCCTCCCCGCGCCGCCCGGTCCGGCGGCAGGACACCGCGAGGTTCGCCAGCGCGGTGAGGGTGTCGGGGTGCTCCGGGCCCTGGATCCGGGTCAGATCGGCCGCGGCCTGCCGCTCCAGGACGATCGCCTCCTCGGCACGGCCGCTCCGGGCGTAGGAGACCCCGAGCTCGACCTTGGTGTTCAGGGTGTCGCGGTGGTCCGGGCCGAGCGCGCGGGTCCTGGCCGGCAGGACGGCCTCCAGGATCGCGATCGCCTCGGCGTACCGCCCTGACGCGTTGTACCCGACGGCCAGGTTCGCCCAGGCGCTGAGGGTCTCGGGATGCTCCTGGCCGCCTTCCGCGCGCCGGCCGTCGAGCTGCACGCGCTCGGCCACGACCCGTTCAGCGAGCGCGACGGCCTCCTCCGACCGGCCGGCGTCGTGGTAGGCGCGCACCAGGCTTCCCCGCGCCCGAACGGTGTCCTGGTGGAACGCTCCGCGGACCCGCTCGTGAGCCTCCAGCACGCGTTCCCTGAGCGCCAGCGCCTCGCTGTAGCGGCCGGCATCGCTGTAGGAGCCGGCGAGACCGGCCAGGACGGTCAGGGTCCCGGGGGCGTCGGCGCCGTGGCTGCGCTCCGTGGCGACCGCGACCTGCTTCTGCAGGGCGATGGCCTCGGCGGTGCGTCCGGCCTGCCGGTAGGCGGCGGCGAGGTTGGCCCGCGAGGCGAGCGTGCTGTCGTCGTCCGCGCCGAGTTCACGGGTGTCCCCCTCCACCTCCTCCTCCCAGTGGGCGATGGCAAGCTCGTGCAGGCCGGCGTGGAGCAGGCTCATCCCCGCCTTCGTCCGCAGGACGAACCCGGGGAAGAGCCGCAGCACCTCGCTGCCGACCGTGTCGCGCAGGATCGCGGTGTTGGCCCGGAGGCTGGCCGCGAGGCGGTGGTCGGTGTGGTCCTCCTCGGGCCAGAGGAGGTACATCGCGAACATCACCGCGGACTGGACGGGCGTCGGTTCCGGGGTGGTGTCCCTGGCCGCGCGGGCCGTCAGCGCGTGGACGGAGACCTCCCGGTGGGCGGGGACCACTCCCCGGTGGGGGAGGTCGACTCCGGCCGGGTAGCTGCTGAGCAGGTTGTAGCTGTGCAGGACGGCGAGGGCGGTGAGGGCGTCGTCGGCGCTGACCGGCGGAGGTTCGCCCGGTTCGGCGGGCTCCGCGCCCGGGACGCCGGTCGGCGACGGCCGACCGGAAACCGCGGCAGCGTCCGCGGCGGCGCGTTGCTCCGTGAGGTAGTCGGTCACCGATGCGGTGGTCCAGAGGTCCCTGGGGTGTCCGGCCGGGTCGAGCAGGGCCGCCAGCCGGATCGCCGGGACGGCGAGCCCCCGGGGCTCGGTCCGCTGGGCGGCCTCCAGGGAGATCAGCAGCGCGGCCGCGACGGGCCTGCCGTACAGCTCGGTGTCCGCCTCGGGCGGCAGCAGGGCCTCCAGGGTCCGGGTGCGCTCCCGGAAGAGTTCCAGGTAGACGGTGCAGGTCCGCTGCTGGTTGACCATGTAGGCGGCGGCGTGGGCGAGGGCGAGCGGCAGGCGTCCGAGCGCCTCGGCGAGTTCGCCGGCCTGCGGGTCGAGCAGGTAGGGGTAGCCGGCGGTGGTGAGGCGTTCGCGCAGGTAGGAGACGGCTTCGGCCGCGTCGTAGACGTCGACCGGGACGATCGCCCGACCGCCGCCGGAGGCGTGGGCACCGCGCTGGCGGGTGGTGGCGAGGACGCGGCCGTTGCCCCGGCGGGACCGCCCGGGCCACAGCGGTCCGGTGGCGGTGAAGTCGGTGACGTCGTCGAGGACCACCAGCCAGCTGCGCTCGGTGCTGCGGAGCCAGCTCAGGAAGCGCTGGGCGTCCTTCTCGACCCGGTCGGTGGCGTTGGTGGCACCGGGCAGCTGGACGGCGGCGGCCGCCTCGGCGTACGCGAGGAGGACGGTGACCGGGTCGGCGGCCGCCGCCCAGACCACCACCTCGACGCCGTCCTCGAGGGCCTGCCAGGCGTAGTGCGCGGCCAGTTGGCTCTTTCCGACCCCACCGCCGCCGGCGAGCACCTGGGAGAGCACCACGGTCTCGCTGCCGGCCCGCACCCGGTCGACCGCCTCGCGCACGGCGGTGCGCGGCTGGAAGGCGCTGGCCAGGATCGGGATGGCGCCGATCGAGACCGGCCACTCCGGCGGCGCCGGCGGAGGCAGGTGGACGGTGCCGCCCTGGACCACCGGGCCGTTGACCGTCGAGTTGGCGATCACGTTGACGACGTTCAGGCCCCCGCCCGCCTCCGCGTCGTCCCCCGACCGCGGCGGCGGCGTCACTTCGTTCATGATCTGATCCTCCGTCAATCATTCGACGGCGCACATCCTTGCGCGCGGGGCCGCCGCTCGGAAGCCGTTTGCCCGAACCACCCCGCGACCCGGCGGCCCCCAGTGCCCCCGGCGTCCCTCGCCGACGCCCCACCCCGGTGACGGTGCGTCAGGCCCGCCGGGAGCCCTCGTCGGGGCGCTGTCGCGCACGACGGGCGCGAGCCGCCTCCGCGCGCGACTCCCGAGTGCGCCGGTGCGTCCCAGATCCTCGAAAGGCCAGGTGGGGCGGCCTGCCTGCGGGAACGCGGAGGTGGTGCACGACCCACCCCCGGGCGGGGGTTCGGACGGCCTCCGGAGCGGGAACCCGGCCGTCCACGGCCGCGTCGATGGCAACGGCCGCAGCACGGGCGGCGGCCCGGAGCCGAGGGGGTCGGGATGCACGACGACGCGTCACAGGACACCGCACGGGACACCACCGGCTGGGAGCTGCCGGGGTACCGGCACCAGCGGGAGCTCGGGGCGGGGGCCGGCGGCCGGGTGGTGCTCGCCCTCCACGAGGCCACCGGCACACCCGTCGCGATCAAGTACCTGCACGACGGCCTGGGCGGCCCGGCGCTGCGCCGGGAGGCCGAGATGCTGGCCAGGGTCGACTCGCCGCACGTCACCCGGCTCTACGAGTACGTGGAGGGCGGGCCGTCCCCGGCGCTCGTGATGGAGCTGGTGGACGGCCTCTCGCTGCGCACCCTGCTGAAGGAGCTGGGGGCGACCACCCCGCAGGCGGCGCTCACCGTGCTCAAGGGCTCCCTGCTGGGCCTGGCCGCCGCCCACGAGGCCGGGCTGGTACACCGCGACTACAAGCCCGCCAACGTCCTGGTCGACCGTCAGGGGGCCTCCAAACTCGTCGACTTCGGCATCGCCGTGCCCGGCGGCGACGACCGCGACGTCTCCGGCACGCCCGCCTACCTGGCGCCCGAACAGTGGGAGGGCGCCCCCGCCGCGCCCGCCGCCGACGTGTACGCGGCCACCGTCACCTTCTTCGAGTGCCTGGTCGGCCACCGCCCGTTCACCGCCGAGGGCATCGGCGCGATCGGCGAGCAGCACAGGTTCGCGCCCGTCCCCGAGGAGCTGGTCCCCGAGCCGGTCCGGCCGCTGATCCGCGCCGGGCTCGCCAAACGACCCGCGGACCGGCCCGCGGGCGCGGCCGAGTTCGTCCGCCGGCTCGACGCGGTCGCGACGGCCGGGTACGGCGAACGGTGGGAGGAGCGCGGGCACGAGGACCTCGCGGCCCTGGTGGCCCTGCTCGCGGCGCTGCTGCCGTGGCCCGGGCCGAGCCCGGCCGCCGCCGGGACGACCGCCCTCGCCCGCACCGTGCTGACCGCGGGCACGGGCACGGCCACCGCGACGGCGGTGCGGCGGCCCGTACGGCGGCGGGCATCGCGAAGACCGGCCCGGCTGGGCATCGGGGCGGTGACGGGTGCCCTCGTCCTGGCGTCGATCGCCGGGATCGCCCTGGCCGGGGTCACCGACCGCAACGAGCGCACGGTCGCGGGCGATCCGATGCCGCTGGCGACCACCACGCTGTCCGCGGCCGGGGGCACCACCGGGGAGCCGTCCGGCCGCGCCGCTCCGCCCACCGTGGCCGCCGACCACGGCACGGCGTCGCCCTCACCGTCGCCCACCGCACCGCACTCGCCGTCGCCGTTCACATCCCCCTCGCACGGCTCCTCCGGCAGCAACGGCGGTACCGGAGGCGGCAACGGAGGCAACGGCGGTACCGGCGGTACCGGCGGCGGCAACGGAGGCACCGGCGGCAACACCGGCCGGCCGACCTCCGGACCGCCGCACCCGCCCACCACCCCGCCGACGACACCCCCGCACCCGCCGACCGTCCCCACCCCGCCCACGACACCGCCGACCACCCCACCGAGCACGCCGCCCACCACCCCGCCGACCAGCAAGCCCCCCACCACCAGCCCGCCGCCGGTCCGCGTCACCTCGCTGAACATCGACTCGATCGCCTGCGACGGCGGCTACGGCGTCCAGGCCAACGTCACCGTGGTCACCTCCGGGCCGCCCGGCGCCACCCTGGAGATCAACTGGATGCACAACTCCGCCCCGCGCGACCCGGCCTCGACGGTGGTGGCGAGCGACACGGTCAAACTGGCCGTCGGCCGCTCCACGGTGACGGTCCGCCACCAGTTCGGCACCGGGGACAACTGGCTGCAGTGGGGGCTGCAGGTGGCCACCGCACCCTTCTCCGAACGCGCCTCGACGACCTACCGGGAGCTGTACTCCCCGGGCTGCCACGAGCCCGGCTGATCCGCCCCGCCACCACCCGGGCCGGGCAACGGCCCGGCGGAGTCCCTGCCACCCGCCCCGTCAGAGCCTGGAGGACCCCGTGCCCCGTACCGGACCCGCTCCCGACGACGAACCGACCGAACGCCTCACCCCGGGCGGACCCGCGCCCGCCCACCCCACCCCGGCCACCGGCCGCCCGGGCCCCGTCGACCGGGCCGAGGAGGCTCCGGTCGCCACCGCCCTCGACCCCACCGCCTGGGCCACCCCACCCACCACCACCGCCACCGTGACCGCCACCTCCGAGGCCGGCCCCGGGCCGGCCCCCCGACCCGTCCCCCAGCCCGCCCCCGCGCCGACGGCCCCCGAGCTGCGCCGTTTCGGCCCCGGCGTCCCCCCGCGGGCCGCCGCGGCCTGGCGCGGTACCGCCGCGCCCGTCGATCCGCCCCGACGGCCCGCCCGGCGCCGGGCGGCCGGCTGGCTGGTCTGGGCGGCCGTGCTGCTCGCCCTGCTGGCCCTGCTCCTCAACCGCTGCCGCACCGACCCGCCGCTCACCGTCACCGGCGTCACCGTCGCCGCCGATCCGGCGGCCGGGCCGTCCTGCGGCGGGACGGCCGTCATCACCGCCACCGTCACCACCGACGGCCACCCGGGCACCATCCGCTACCACTGGCTGCGCAGCGACGGCACGACCTCCGGCGAGCTGTCCCAACCGGTCCGCTCCGGGGAGCGCCAGGTCGGCCTGGTGCTGCGCTGGACCTTCGACGGCCCCGGCAGCATGCGCGCCGACGCCGTCGTGGAGATCCTCGCCCCGCAGGCCCTCCGGGCCGACACCACCTTCACGTACTCCTGCACGCGCTGACCTCACCAGGCCGACCGGCGGCGGAGACACCGGCGCGGAGACACCGGCCCGGAGAGGTGGCGACGCGGACAGGTGAAAGGCCTGACAGGAGCGGGCAGTTGGCGACGACCGCACGGTCCCGAGACCTCGCCGCCGGCAGGCCTCACCTCCCCGCAGGCGCCGCGCACGCCGCACCACGGCCACCGCCTGGCGGGCGCCGGACGTCCGTCGAGGCCACCGCCGTCCCGAACGGGCTCCCCCGGTGGCGGAGCGTCCCGGCCTCGCCTTGACTGGTGCCGATCGTTGCCCGGCTGTGGGAGGACCGAGGGATGGTGTCGGCGAGGGAGGTGGCCGCCCGCTGGCAGGCGCGGCTGGTCCGGGCCCGCACCCGGTTCGAGCACGGACGGGCCGAGGCCGAACGGCGCTTCCCGGTGATCACCGAGCTGACGGCCCGCCTGCTCTCCCCCGGCCTGCTCGACGCCGCCACCCGGATGGCCTCCCAGGTCTTCCTGACCTCCGTCCCGCTGCTGTTCGCGGTGGCCGCGTTCGCCCCGGACGGGGTGCGGGACCAGCTGGTCTCGTCGGTCCGCTCGCTGTTCGGCATCTCGGGCTCCGCGGACCAGCAGCTCCACCAGTCGCTGTACGGCACCGGGGACCTCCGCGAGACCAGCGGGTACATCGGCCTGGTGATGGCCCTGCTGTCGGCCACCAGTTGCAGCAGGGCGGTGTCCCGGGTGTGCGAGCGGGCGTGGCGGCTGCCGAAGGCCGCCACCAGGGTCGCGGCGTGGCGGTGGGTGCTGTGGATCGTGGGCTGGGTGACCGTCCTGATGTTCCAGGGCCCGCTGCGCAGCGGCTTCGGCGCGGGCCTGTGGCTGGGCCTGCCGCTGACCTTCCTGGTGTCCCTGATCGTCTGGTGGTGGACCACCCACCTGTTGCTGAGCGGCCGGGTCCTGTGGCTCCCGCTGCTGCCCGGAGCCCTGCTGACGGCCACCGCGGTGACCACGATGGCGCTGAGCGCCCGGATCTACATGCCGGGCGCGCTGAACCGCGCGCTGAGCCAGTACGGCTCCCTGGGCCTGGTCCTGATGATCCTGTCGTGGCTGATCGCGATCTGCGTCGCCGTCACCTTCGCGATCACGGCGGGGGCGGTGCTCGCCCAGGAGCCGCCGCTGAACGCCTACCTGACCACGCCCGCCCCGGAGGAGCGGCATCCCGGTTCCCCGGAGGAACGGCATCTCCGCTGAGCCGCCCGACCACGCCGCTCGCGCCGCACCGAACCGCACCGCGCAGACGACGCCGCACGGCGCGTCACCCGGGGCTCCGCCACGGCAGCCGCCGCAGGAGCAGGCGGCCGGTGGCGACCGGGTCGAAGGAGCCCGGCCGCCCCCGGGTGATCGGGTAGCAGGCCAGGCCGATCAGCACCGCGCTGAAGTGGCCGACGCTGGTGTAGTCCCGGCTCTGCACCACCCCCAGGGCGTAGAACCCCAGCACGCCCGCGGCGTACAGGTACCGCCACGGCCGCACGATCAGGTAGGTGAGCACCGCGACGACCCCGGCGAGCGCGTAGCTGACGCCGTAGTCGAGGGTGTAGACGGCCCGTGGCGGCGCGAGGCCCCGGTGGATCGCCCAGCCGAGGACGCCCTCGCTGAGGTAGGTCGCGCCGACGTGCGCGGCCGCCGCGACCGAGATCCAGCGCAGGGTCCCGAGCCAGCGCTCGGCGGGCACGTGGAAGACGTTGTAGAGCAGGAAGTAGCTCAGCCAGCCCCCGCCCGCGATCCACAGCGCGCTGGTGATCAGCACGCGCACCGGCGAGGTCTGCAGGTGGTGCAGGTTGGTCGAGCGCCGTTCCAGGATCCGGTCCGCGGTCAGCGGGTCGACGTGGCGGATGACCTGGGTGGTGACGAGCAGGATCGCCAGCCAGACGTAGGTGCCCGGGGCGCGGCGTACGTAGGCCCAGGCGGCGTGCGCGAGGCGGGCCCACCAGGGGCGCCGGTGCAGCTCGCCCGCCCGGGTGGTGCTGCCGCTCATCGGTGCCTCCTCCACGGTCCGCGCGCGGTCCCCCCGGGCTTCACCCTCTCCCGGGGCGCGGCGCGGCGCGAGGGCGCGTTCGGCCCTCCGGGTGAGGGCTGGATCAGTCCTCGGGCAGCGCCAGTTCGGTCCAGACGGTCTTGCCGCGGGTGCCGTACCGGGTGCCCCAGCGCTCGCTGAGCTGGCGCACCAGGAACAGTCCGCGGCCGCCCTCGTCGGTGGCCCGGGCGTGCCGCAGGTGCGGTGAGGTGCTGCTGGAGTCGCTGACCTCGCAGATCAGCCGCCGGTCGCGGACCAGTCTCAGCCGCACCGGGCCCTCGCTGTACCGGATGGCGTTGGTGACCAGTTCGCTGACGATCAGCTCGGTCTCGAAGGCCGGCCCGGTCAGCTCCCAGGCGGCCAGCTGGTGGCGGACCAGCTCGCGGGCGGTGGCGACGACCGCCGGGTCGTGCGGCAGCGTCCAGCTCGCCGTCCGGTCGTCCGGCAGCCCCCGGGTGCGCGCCAGCAGCAGGACGGCGTCGTCCTCGGCCCGGTCGCTGGCGAGCGCGTAGGCCACGGCGTCGACGAGGTCCGGCAGGGGGCGGTCGGGCTGGGCGAGGATGCGGCGCAGGGCGGCGGGGGCGTTCTCGTCACCGGACACCAGGCCGTCGGTGTACAGGCCGACGACGGTGCCCTCGGCGAGTTCGATCGTGAGCGCCTCGTACGGGTCCTCCCGCTGCCCGGGCGGGGCACCGAGGGCGGCTCCGGGCGGCAGGTCGAGCCGGGAGACGGTGCCGTCGGGCGAGACCAGCAGCGGCTCGGGGTGCCCGGCCCGGGCGGCGGTGAGCTGCCGGGTGACGGGGTCGTAGACCGCGTACGTGCAGGTCGCGATGGCCGGGACGGTGGACCGGTCCGCCGGGTCCGGCCGGGCGGTGGTCCCGTCCAGTCGGGCGGCGGTCTCGTCGAGCCGGGCGAGCAGCTCGTCCGGCGGCAGGTCGAGCACGGCCAGGCTCCGGACGGCGGTGCGCAGCTGGCCCATCGCCGCGGCCGCCTCGAGGCCGTGGCCGAAGACGTCCCCGACGACCAGGGCGGCCCGGGCGCCGGAGAGCGGGATGACGTCGAACCAGTCCCCTCCCGCCGTGGCGGGCAGGTAGAGGTGGGCAGTCTCGACGGCGGAGAGCTCGGGGGTGCGGCTGGGCACCAGGTGGCGCTGCAGGGCGGTGGCGGTGGTCCGCTCGCGCAGGTAGCTGCAGGCGTTGTCGATGCTCAGGGCGCCGCGGGAGGCGACCTGCTCGGCGAGGTCGAGGTCGTCCCCGGTGAAGGCCTCCGGGCGTGCGGCGCGGTAGAGGGTGAGCACGCCCTGGACGGCGTCGGCGGTGGTGAGCGGCAGCGTCATCAGCGAGTGGACGCCCGCGGCGGCGAGCCGGTCGGCGCGTTCGGCGCCCAGGGCCGCCCGGGCACCGTCGTCGTCCAGCCGCGCCATCAGGCGCGCCTGGCCGTCCTCCAGGGCGCGGCTGAACGGGGTCGCGAACGGCAGCGTCTCCAGGGCGTCGCCGGCGAGGGACCAGCCGGGGCCGGCGGTGCGGACGGCCGCCCGGCGCAACGGGCGGTCGGCGGCCACCGGTCCGGGCCGGCGGCGCTCGCCGCGCAGCAGCTCGTCGAGCACGTGCACCACGGCGGCGTCGGCCAGCGCGGGCACCACGACCTCGGCGAGCTGCTCGGCGGTGGTGACGGCGTCCAGGGTGGTCCCGATCAGCCGGTGGGCCTCGTGCAGAACGTCGAGGCGGTCCCGGGCGGCCTCCCGTTCGGTGACGTCCTCCACGGCGACGGCCAGTCCGTGGCGGTCCGCGGCGAGGCCCTCCAGACGGAACACCGAGACCGAGACCGCCGCCTCGCGCTCCGGCGCGTCCGGCAGCCGGCCCCGCAGCGGGTAGCCGCGCAGCGGCCGCCCGGTGGCCAGCACCTCACGGGCGAGCGCGGCGAGTTCGGTGGTGCGGAAGCCCTCGACGAGCTCGTCCAGGCGCCGGCCGAGGACCTCCTCGACGGGGAGGCCGCGCAGTCCCCGCGCGGCGGTGTTGTAGCGCAGGACGCGCAGGTCCCCGTCGAGGACGTACAGGCCCAGGGGCGCCGAGGTGAACAGCGCCTCGAGCACGGCGGAGGTGAACCCGCCGTCCAGTCCGTCGCCGTCGGCGTCACGCATCCGGTCCGCCTCCCTTCACCGCCCTCCTCCCGACCCTCCGTGCTGCGGCCCGTACCTGCCAGGCCCGCTGCTGCAATCGGGGGACGGGGGCGCCCGCGGCCGCCCTGCCGGGGTCGGCGGCTGGCGTACGCTGGCGATCCGACCGCCGGGGCGGGCCGCCGGGGACCGGCCGGGCGCCAGCACCGGTCACCACCACCCGGGGCAGCACCGGGCAGCGCACAGCGGGGGCGACGGGCACGATGAGGCAGCACGGCGGAACGATGGCCCCCGCGGACCGGGGCGCCGGTACCGGCTCCGGACCCGACACCCGCCACCCGGCGCTGCGCGTGGCGGCCCGGCTGCGGCTGACCACCGCGTACGTGCTGCTGCTGACCGTGACGGCCTGGTGGCTGGCCGGTCAGGGCCACGCGGCGCGGGCCCGGTTCGTCCGGCACAACAGCAGCAACGTCCACCACATGGAAGTGGGCAAGTGGTGGACGATGTTCACCAGCGGCCTGGTGGTCGACGGGGTGCCGGCCTGGGCGGGCATCGCGGCGGTCGCGGTGGCGCTGGGGCTGGCGGAGTGGCGCTGGGGGCCGGCCCGGGCGGGCGCGGTCTTCGTCGCCGGTCACCTGGGGGCGACGCTGCTGACCGAGGGCGCGATGTGGGTGATGCTCACCGCCCGGATCCCGGGGGCGCTGTCCCGCGCCCGTGACGTGGGGATCAGCTACGGGCTGGTGGCGACGGTCGGCTGCCTGGTGGCGCTGGGCCCGGCACCGCTGCGCCGGTACGGCCCGCCGGTGCTCGCGGCGGCCCTGGCCGTGGCCTGGGCGCTGGACCAGCAACTGGCCGACGCCGGGCACCTGGTGGCCCTGGGGATCGGCGTGCTCGCGGCCCGGACGGCCTGGCTGCGCGCCCGGGTGCCGGCTCCTCGGACGTCCGTACCCGCCGCACGCTGAATCGGTCACCACGGGTCCTGTCCCGGCCCTTGCCCATCTCCGCACAGCGAGTAATGCTGATTACATGATTACAACCTCACCCGAAGAACTCCGGGGATGGTTCACCGGCCGCCTCCCCGCGGACCTCTACACCGAGATCGTCGAGATCACCGCCGACCGCGAGGAGATCACCGTCGTCGGCCGCATCCCCGAGCCGGACCTCGACGGCGCCGCGCCGGACGCCGAACGCGAGGCGGCCTTCGAGGGCCGGATCGCCGAGTTCCGCGACCGGACCAGGGACGCCCGGATCGGCGTCGCCCGCGAGGCCGAGCGCCGCTACGGCCGCAAGGTCTCCTGGGGCGCCGAGTGCGGCGACCTGCGGGGCATGTTCACCACCGTCTCCTCCCCCGTCATGACCCGGCTGCGCCAGCCCGAACGGCAGGTGCTCGACACGCTGGTGGAGGCGGGCGTCGCCCGCAGCCGCAGCGAGGCGCTCGCCTGGTGCGTCCGCCTGGTGCAGCGCCACTCCGACAGCTGGCTCACCGAACTGCGCGAGTCGCTGGAGCACGTCCGTCGCCTGCGCACCCAGGGCCCGGACGCCGACCCCACCCCCTGAGCCCGCCCCCCGACCTCGCTCCGACCACCCCGTTCCCGACCCCGACCGCCCGGTCCCCGCCCCACGACCGACCACCTCGACCCCGGAACCAGCCCGACCGGAAGCCGACGGCCGGCCCAACACGACTGCGAGAAGGCCGGATTGACACCGCCGGCCGCGGCGGGCGGCGGCGTCCCGAGCGACCGCCCCCGCCGTACGCGATCGTATTCTCTTGCGTTACTCTGCAAACCTATGCCAAAGTGCGGGGCATCGGATACGCCGAATCCCACTCACACGTCGCTAAGTCAGGAGCCCGCGCCGCGCGGGTCAAGGGTGCATTCATGTCGAAGGTCTTGAGCAAGCTGCCGGTCGGTGAACGGATCGGCATCGCATTCTCCGGTGGATTGGACACCTCCGTCGCGGTCGCGTGGATGCGCGAGCACGGCGCCGTCCCCTACGCCTACACGGCCGACATCGGCCAGTACGACGAGCCCAACCTCGCCGACGTGCCGGCCCGTGGCCGCGCCTACGGCGCCGAGCAGGCCCGCCTGGTGGACTGCCGGGCGGCCCTGGTCGAGGAGGGCCTCGCCGCGCTCGCCTGCGGCGCCTTCCACATCCGCTCCGCCGGGCAGACGTACTTCAACACCACCCCCCTCGGCCGCGCCGTGACCGGCACCCTGCTGGTCCGCGCGATGCAGGACGACGAGGTCTCCATCTGGGGTGACGGGTCCACCTACAAGGGCAACGACATCGAGCGGTTCTACCGCTACGGCCTGCTCGCCAACCCCAACCTGCGGATCTACAAGCCGTGGCTGGACCAGGCGTTCGTCGACCAGCTCGGCGGCCGCAAGGAGATGTCGGAGTGGCTCGCCGAGCGCGACCTCCCCTACCGGGACTCCGCGGAGAAGGCCTACTCCACCGACGCCAACATCTGGGGCGCCACCCACGAGGCCAAGCGGCTGGAGTACCTGGACGCCTCGCTGGAGATCGTCAGCCCGATCATGGGCGTGGCCTTCTGGGACCCGGCGGTCGAGATCCCGACCGAGGACGTCACCGTCGAGTTCGAGTTCGGCCGCCCGGTCCGGATCAACGGCCAGGAGTTCGCCGACGCCGTCGCCCTGGTCCACGAGGCCAACCGCATCGGCGGGCGCCACGGCCTCGGCATGTCGGACCAGATCGAGAACCGGATCATCGAGGCCAAGAGCCGCGGCATCTACGAGGCCCCGGGCATGGCGATGCTGCACATCGCCTACGAGCGGCTGCTCAACGCCATCCACAACGAGGACACCCTCGCCACGTACCACACCCAGGGCCGCCGCCTCGGCCGGCTGCTCTACGAGGGCCGCTGGTTCGACCCGCAGTCGCTGATGCTCCGGGACAGCATGCAGCGCTGGATCGGCCACCCGGTCACCGGCAGCGTCACGCTGCGGCTGCGGCGCGGCCAGGACTACTCGGTCATCGACACCCAGGGCTCCAACTTCAGCTACCACCCCGAGAAGCTGTCGATGGAGCGCAGCGTCGACGCCGCGTTCGTCCCGGACGACCGCATCGGCCAGCTGACCATGCGCAACCTGGACATCGCCGACTCGCGCAGCAAGCTGGAGCAGTACGCGGTGCACGGCCAGCTGGCGCCGTGGAGCGGCCTGATCGGCGAGCTGTCCCCGGGCGGGGCCGCACCGATCGCGGCCGGCAGCTCCGACGCTGACCCGGCGGAGTCCACCGCGCTGGACAACGCGGCGATCGAGTCGGGCAACGACTGATCGCCCGGGTCCCCCGCGTGACGAGTGACGAGTGACGAGTGACGCGCCCGAGGGCCGCCGCACCGGTGAGGTGCGGCGGCCCTCGGGCGTTCGGCGCGGGCGCCGCCCCGGCTGCGGGCCCGACCGCCTGGCCCACCGCGACGCCCCGGCTCGACCCCGACCCGGCCCGCCCCGACCGGCCCCGACCCGACCCGGCCCACCCCGCCCCGACCCGGCGACTCACCCGGACGGCGGCGGAGCCCGTGCACGGCGGCCCCGGCCGTAGCTGAATGGGCGGGACGCGCGTCGGGCGACGGAACGGAGCACCGGTGCCGACGGACCCGGTCGGGCGGCCCGGAGGCGGGAGTGGGGATGGGCGAGGCGGTCGGCGCGATGCTGGTGTCGGCGGTGGGCATCGCCATCAGTCCGCTCGCACTGGTCACCGTGGTCCTGATGCTCGCCACGCCGCGCGGGCGGGCCTGCGGCGCGGCCTTCACGGCCGGCTGGGTGGCCGGCCTGGCCGGGGTGGTGGCGGTGGTGGTGCTGGCGGGCGGCGGCACGGGCCCGGGCGGCGCCGCCCCGACCTGGTCGTCCTGGCTGCGGCTGGCGCTCGGCGCCCTGTTCGTGCTGCTGGCCGCGAAGCAGTGGCGCGACCGCCCGCGCGAGGGGCACGTCGCCGCGCCGCCGGAGTGGATGCGGGCGGTCGACCGCTTCACCCCGGGACGGTCCGCCGGACTGGGGGTCGTGCTGGTCGCGGCCAACCCGAAGAACCTGGTGCTGGCCGTCGGCGGGGCCGCCTCGATCGCGACCAGCGGCGCCGGCCCCGGGGGCGAGGCGGCGGCCGGCGCGCTGATGGTGCTGGTCGGCTCGCTGTGCACGCTGGTTCCGCTGGGGGTCGACCTGCTCGGCGGCTACCGCTCGGCCCGGGTGCTCGGCGAGTGGAAGGCCTGGATGGCCGCCCACAACACGGCGATCACGACCACGGTGCTGGCGGTGCTCGGGGCGAAGTACCTCGGCGACGCCCTCACCGCGCTCGCCTGAGGCCTCCCGTCCGCCTGCGCGCCCACCTGCGGGCCCGGGGCCGGGCGGGCGGCCCGCGGGCCCGCCGCCCACCCGCCTCAGCGGATCCGCACCACCCCCCGCCCGCGCACCGACCGCAGGCCGAGGCGCGGCCCGTCGTCCGCGCCGGGGCGCACGTCCAGCACGTCCCGCAGCGTCAGCAGGATCTCCCCGTCGTAGTCCTCCGCCAGCGTCCGCGCCAGCCGCGCCGCGCCGGCCGGACCGGCCTCAGGGGCGAGCGCGGGCAGCCGGCCCGGGGCGCTGAGGTCCTGGGCCTGGGCGGCCCAGCGGGCCGCGTCCCGGGCCTCGCCCTCGGCCGTGTAGTGCACGGCCAGGCAGTGCACGGCCAGCTGGTCGCCGTACTGGGCGGCGATCCGCCACCAGAAGACGCCGTC
Organism: Kitasatospora sp. NPDC051702; assembly: GCF_040681575.1. Lineage (NCBI taxonomy): Bacteria > Bacillati > Actinomycetota > Actinomycetes > Kitasatosporales > Streptomycetaceae > Kitasatospora > Kitasatospora sp. NPDC051702. The sequence continues at coordinate 46,105 of NZ_JBFAZB010000008.1, read as the reverse complement.
GGCGGCGCGGCCCATGCCGTAGAGCAGGCAGCCGAGGGTGCGGAAGGCGGTCTTCTCGGCCAGCTCCAGGTCCAGCGCCAGCTCCCCCGGTTCCGCCGCTCCCGCCACGGCGGCGCACAGGTGCCGCAGGTCCCGGCGGAGCTCGGCCCGCCCGCCGGCCCCCGGGGCGCGGTCGTGGGCGTGCGGCGGACGGGCGGCCGCGGGCGGGCGGGCCGGCCGCTCGCGCGCGGTCGGGGCGGGTCGGCGGGCGGCGGCCAGGCGCTCGGCCAGCCGGCGGGTGAACGCCGCCGGGTCGTGGTCGCGGAGCTCGCGCTCGAGCACGGCGGCGTCCGCGCGCAGCAGCTCGGCGACCTTCACTGCGCCGGCCCGTCGTCCGGGTGCTCCAGCAGGTACTCCAGGTGGCGCCGGCCGAGGCTGTAGTACGTGCGGGCGGTGGTGTGCGCGATGCCGAGGGCGTGGCCGATGTCGGGGTAGGACAGGCCGGACTGGCGCAGCCGGACGACGTCGGCCTGGACGGGGGCGGCGCGGGTGAGCTCCTCCATGGCCCAGTCCAGGGCGTCGAGTTCGGCGAGCCGCTCCAGTTCGTCCTGGCTGGTGTCGGGCCGGTGCTGGGCGATCACCCGCAGCCGTTTGCGTTCGGCCCGGCGGCGCTCGCGCAGCTGGTCGACCACCGCGTCCTTGACGACCTTGAAGGCGAAGGCGCGCGGGTCCGCGCTGGCGAGGGCGCGGCGCCAGTTCTTGTACAGCGTGGCGCCCGCGTTCTGGACGGCGTCCTGGGCGTCCTCGCGGTGGCGCAGGCGCTGCTGGGCGTACCGGAGGTAGCCGGGGTTCTCGCGGGTGAAGAAGGCCTCGAAGTCGGCCGGCAGGTCGTCGAGCGGGTCCGCCCGCAGGCCCCGCCTCTCGCCCGGCCCGGGGGTGTTCAGCACACACGCCCCCCTTCCGTGGGTCAGCTGGCCGGCCCACCGGGTGGCACGCCGACGGCCCCTTGGGGGCTCGTGGTGTAACCGTCCGGGGGATGCGGGTTGTCGACCGGATCGGGCGGACAATTGGCGACCGTTTCCGGTCACTTCCGAACACCACCGCTGACCTGCCGGTTCGCCGCCGGGGCACGCCGCACCGCGCGGGCCACGTGACCCACGTCACACCTGACGGGCCGCCGACTTGACAGCCTCACGGCACCGGCCACCCCACCCGGCCCCCCGACGCGGGGCCCGACCCCCGGGGCACAGGCCCCGCCCCTACGGCACGGGCTCCACCGCCGAGGAGTCCAGCGCGACGGTCACCCGCTCCAGCAGCACCCGCAGTGCGGCCAGGTCCTGGACGGGCAGCCCGGTCGCGGTGAGCAGCCGGCGCGGCACCTGCCCGGCGCGCTCGCGCAGCGCGGCGCCCTCCGCGGTCAGGGCGACGGTGACGGAGCGCTCGTCCTGCGGGCTGCGCTCGCGCCGGACCAACCCGGCCGCCTCCAGCCGCTTCAGCAGCGGGGAGAGCGTGCCGGAGTCGAGCCGCAGGCGCTCGCCTATCCGCTTGACGGGCAGCTCGCCGTCCTCCCAGAGCACGAGCATGACGAGGTACTGGGGGTAGGTGAGCCCGAGGTCCTTGAGGAGCACCCGGTAGACGCCGCCGAAGGCGCGGGAGGCCGCGTTCAGCGAGAAGCAGATCTGCTGGTCGAGGCGGAGCAGTTCCTCGTCCGCCATGCCGGGGAGCGTGGTCATGCCCCCATCGTACCGATCGCATCCGCGCGATTGAGTTGTGCGCAATTGAATTGCGTGCTCTACTTGATGGCGAAGGGCGGCCCCGCGGCCGCCACAGGAGACGAAGGGAACGGACCATGGACGCGCTCTACACCGCAGCCGCCACCGCCAACGGCCGGGAGGGCCGCGCCGTCAGCTCCGACGGGCAGCTGGACCTCGCGCTCGCGATGCCGGCCGCGCTCGGCGGCAACGGCCAGGGCACCAACCCCGAGCAGCTCTTCGCGGCCGGCTACGCGGCCTGTTTCGCGAGCGCGCTGGGCCTGGTCGGGCGCCAGTCGCGGGTCGACACCAGCGAGGTCTCGGTGACCGCCGAGGTGTCCATCGGCAAGGACGGCGCCGGCTTCGGCCTGGCCGTCGTGCTGCGGGTCGAGCTGCCCGAGGCGCTCGCGGGCGAGACCGGCGAGCTGCTGGTCAAGCAGGCCCACGAGGTCTGCCCCTACTCCCGCGCCACCCGCGGCAACATCCCGGTCGAGCTCGTCGTCGAGTAGTCGCCGCGCCCGGCCCGGGCCGCGCCCGGCGGCCGACTCCCGCCGGACCAGCCCCCGCCCGGGCCGTGCCGGGCCGCACACGGACCTCCGCGACCGACCGCCGAAGGTCCGCTCCCCTGACGGCCGACGGTGCCGCGCGGACCGCGCACGGGCCCGCCGCACACCCCGGTGCGGCGGGCCCTCCCCTGCCCCCGGGTCACCGGCCCGGGTCAACCACCGCCCGGCCCGTCCGCCGAGCGGAGCGTGTCGAGTCTGTGCCGGTACTCCTCCGCGTCGATCTCGCCGCGCGCGAACCGTTCCGCGAGCACCTGCTCGGGCGTCGGGCCCGCCGCCGACCCGTGGGCCCCGCCCCAACCCGGACCCGCCCGGCCGGCACCCGGCGCCGCGGGACCCGCACCCGCGGCCGGCGCCCCGTACGGGACCGGCCGCCGCGAGCGGGTGATGTACCGGAACAGGGCGATGGCGGCGAGCACCAGGACCACCAGGACCACCAGCGAGCCGATCACCGCGATCGCGATGCCCCAGCCGCCCAGCCCGTGGCCGTGGCCGTACCCGTTCGTGTGCCAGTGCCTCATCAGGACCTCCTCCTCCGGCCCCGCCGCGGGGCCCGTCGAGGCGATGAGCGCCTTACCACCATCGTGCGCCCGCGACCGGCCGAAGCGTCGTGAGGAAAGTCTGAGAAAACGTTCCGGCGCCCGGTGCGCCGCCACCGGGGTAGCGTTGCCGCCCATGAACCACCACCCGCCGGCCGACCGCCGCTCACCCGAGCAGCTCGTCGCGGCCGGGGTGCTCCGGCGCCACGGGGACCCGTACCCCCACCCGGCCCTCGGGCACTCCCCGGTGGCCTACGTGTCCACCGCGCTCTGGGACGAGCTCACCGCGCTCGCCATCGCGCCGGACGCGGCCGAGGCCACCGCCACGGCCCTGCTGCACGCGCTCGCCGAACGCGCCGTGGACGCCGCGCTGTCACCCGGCAACGAGCGCGCCCCGCGCGACGACCTGTACGTGACGCACCCCGCCCACATCGGCCCGCAGCGCCGGACGGTCTGGTTCCAGCGCTCCGGACCGCGCGGCCCGATCACCGCCGGGTTCGCCCCCTGAGACCTGCCGACTCCCCTCGGCCCCGTCCGCTCGGCCACGCCCCCTCAGCGCCCGACCCCTCAGCGCCCGACCCCTCAGTGCTGGACCTCTCAGTGCTGGACCTCTCAGCGCTCGACCCGCAGACTGTGACACACCCAGCTCAGCCGGTCCGGCCCGCCCAGCGGCGGCCGGTCGTGGTACGTCCCGTCCGCGACCGACAGGTTCACGATCAGGTACGCGTGCCAGCCCGGGCCGACCCCGTGCAGGTCCGCGTAGACCAGCTGGCCGTCGACGTACCAGTCCACCGAGTTGGCGCCGAGCACGACCCGCAGGTCGAAGGTGGCGCCCGGCGCGATCCCGGCGCCGGCGCCGTGCCAGTAGCGGAAGCCGCCCCGGACGTGGTTGGAGATCTCCAGCAGGTCCGGGTTGTCGGGGTGGTACTCGAAGAGGTCGACCTCGTTGCCGCCGTCCCGCCAGGTCCAGATCGCCGGCCAGGCGCCCAGCTGGAGGGGCAGCGTGACCCGGGCCGACACGACGTCTCCGGTGTGCACCTGGAAGCCGTCCGGGCTGCCCTCGGTGGTGAGCAGACTGCAGGTCCACAGCCCGCCGGTCAGTCGCCGGACGGCCGTGAACACGCCGCCCGGGCAGTAGGCGCGGCCGAGGTAGTCGAGTTTGTGGTCGCTCCGGTTGGTCGGCCCCATCCGGGGATAGGCGCTGCTGCGCCCCGCGATCCACTGCCTGGTCGAAGTGAAGTCTGCGTCGAACACGACTGCCACGGCCGCCTCCCCTGGGCTCCGGCGCCCCGGGGGTCCGAACCGCCGGGCACACAGAGTGAGTTACCCGATACGCTCCGCAGTATGCGAACCGGATCGCCCCGGTCCGTGCCGGGCAGCTCGAACGATCGGCGGATCAGCCCACCGGTGCGGCCGCTCCCCCGGCCTCCAGCCGGTCGGTGACCGACACCACGCCGTCCACCGAGCGGCACAGGTTGAGCACGATCGGCACCAGGTGCTGCTCCGGCACCGTCCCGCTGAGCACCACCCGCCCCTGGTCGACCTCGACGCCTACCTCCGCCGGGCTCACCCCCTCGACCCGGCCGAGCACCTCCTCCACGATCTCCCGCCGGATCACCCGGTCCTCGCGCAGGAACACCCGCAGCAGGTCCCCGCGGCTCACCATGCCGATCACCCGCCCCTCCTCGTCCAGCACCGGCAGCCGCTTCAGCCCGTGCCGGCTCATCAGCCGGGCCGCCGCCACCACGCTGGTGCCGGGGGTGGTGCAGACCGGCTGCCCGGTCATCAGGTCCGCGGCGGTGACGGCCCCGCCCGGCCCCGGAGGCGGCGCCGCCTCCGGGGCCGGCAGCAGGGCGCCCGGATCCTCCTGCGCGGCCAGGGTGCGCAGCAGGTCCGCCTCGGACACCACGCCGAGCGGCCGCCCCTCGGCGTCCACCACCGGCACCCCGGTGATGTCGTAGTCGGTCAACAGCGCCACGATCTCCCGGAAGCCGGTCTCGGGCGCGACCCGGACCACGGGGCTGGTCATCACTGATTCGACGGTGGCATGCCGCACGCCGGTTCACCTCGTCCACGACGCTACTCCGCCCGGGCACGGATCGTCCCGGCCGTACCGGCAGCATCGCTCCCGGCCGCGCGGACCGCCAGGGGCCAAGGGGCTGAACGGGAGGGACCAAGGCCCCCGCTGGCCGAACACCCCTCCGACATCCGCTCGCACGTTCCCGGCGACACCCGGGCGCGGCCGCACCCCCGACCCCGCACCCCCTCGCCCCCGCCGCCGCAGCAGCGGGCCCGCGGGCGGCCGGCGACCCCGGACGGCGCAACCATCACATGATCGACTCGTTGGACCGTCCACCACGACAGCACCGACGACTCCGGGGAGGGCCCGTTGGCAGAACGGACGGTGGACTCGGCGGCGCCCGCCCGGGGTACCGCCGCGCGCCCTGTGGCCCGGGCCGAGGCCGCCCTGGTGCGCCACTACCGCAGGCTGGTCCGGCTCGCGTACCTCGCGCTGCCCGCGGACCGCGACCGGCACAGCCGCGTCCTCGCCGCCCACACGGCCGTCCAGCGCGCCCTGCCGTCCCGCTGGTCCCGCCCGGTCGACCCGGCGCCGGCCGACGAGGACCCGGTCTACGCCGCACTGCGGCTGCGGGTGCTGCGCGACGCGCTGCGCCCCCGTCCCGCCCGCCGGCTGCTGGCACCCCGGGTCTGGGGCCTGCGGCTGTTCACCCCGCACGGCGGCGAACAGGACGCCGCACTGGACCACGCGCTCGCGGCGCTCGACGCACCCGCCCGGGCCGCGTTCGCGCTGCGCGCCGTGGAGGGGCTGACCGGCGCGGAGGCCGCGGAAGTGCTGCGGCACGCCGGGGTCGAGCAGCCCGAGCAGGCCCTCCACGCGGCAGCCGGCGTCGGCTCGGAGGCGGAGCCGGACCCGTCCGCCCCGGAGCCGGGCGCCTTCGACCCGTCCGCGTTCGACACGAGGAGCTTCGACCCGTCCGCGTTCGACCCGTCCGCGTTCGACCCGTGCGCCGTCCGGGTCCAGCCCACCGACCTGCTGCGCCGCCGCCGGGCGCTGACCGCCGTGCTGCTGGTCGGCGCGCTCGGCCTCACCACCACGGCCGCCGTGCTCACAGGCACCGGCCCCGCCGCCTCCACCACCCGGCCGGCGCCCGCCCCGCCCGCCGGCGCCACGGCCGATCCGGCGCACCTGGTCCGGGTGCCCGCGGACCTGTGGCAGCACACCGCCCGGGTCGACTTCACCGCCTGGCCGGCCCGCGGCGACCGCCGCGAGGACGCCGCGCTGCTCGGCCGCGCGCTGACCGCCTGGGAGCGTCCCGGCCCGCAGACCCGCGCCGAACCGGGCGCGGACACCGCGCCGCCGGTCACCGCGCCACGGCTGCTCTACGCCGGGACGGTGGACGGCGCCGCCGTCGTCCTGCTGTACGACGGGCAGCGGCTGGCCCGCTACACCGACGGACGCGGCGGCGGCCTCGACCTCGCCCGGGCCGACGACTCGGACGTCACGACGGCCGGCGCGGTGGTGCTGCGCCGCCAGGGCACCTCCGTGCGCTACCTGCTGGCCCCCTGGGTGGAGGCCGCCGAGACCCGCCGGATCGACCAGCCCGACACCCCCGCCCGCCCGTTGGAGCACCCCGACGGCCTCACCCCGGCGGCGCCGGGCGGCGTGCTGACGGACTGCCGGGGCGCCACCGTGCTCCAACTGCACTCCTCCCCCGTCATCGCGGAGAAGCACGCCTTCCTGCTGGCCGACCTCGGCGGGCTCGTCCCCGCCCACCTCAGCTACACGCCGCCCCCGGACCGCAACCAGCCGGCGCGCGAGCCGCGCGAGGCCACCGGCCCGGACGCGCTGCAGGCCTGGGCCCGGGCGGGCTGCGCGGCTCCGGACGGCACTCCCGGCGTCAAGCAGCTCAACCTGTGGGCCTTCGCGGTGCAGCCGCTGCCGCAGAACGCGGGCTCGGCGTCCTGGGTCTGCCTGCGCGCCGACCGCTGGACCGGCGAGGGCAGCGCCGCCACCGCCGTCCTGCTGCCCGCCGCCCGGGGGCCGCAGCGCACCGGCGGCGGCCCGGGCCGGGCGTGCAGCCGGTTCGAGCAGGACACCGTGGGCTGGGCCTGGTGGCGTTCCCCGCAGGGCAGCGAGTTCCTGCTGGCGGCGGGCAGCCGGCGGGTCGCCCGGCTCGCCGTCAAGGGCCCGGACTGGTCCGCCGACCGGCCCGCTCCGGACCACACCCTGGCCGTGGAGCGCCCGGTCCGGGCGAACGTCCAGGTGGAGGGGGTGCTGGACGGCGGCACCCGGATCAGCCCGCAGCACTGACCCGGACGGACGGCTCGCGCCCGTAGTCGGGCAGCTCGACGCTGGACACCTCCTGACCCAGCTGCAGCATCCGGTCCAGGATCCAGCGCCGGTTCAGCAGGCCGTTGCGCACCCGCAGGCCGGCGGCGGTGCGCGGCGCCAGGAACGGGCCGGTGCGGTCACCGCCCTTCTGGCAGCCCCGGGCGTAGTCGCGCAGCAGCGCCTCGTACCGGCCGAAGGCGGTGCGGTGGTCGCCGCCGGAGCGGGCCAGTTCGCCGGCCAGCACGTACGCGGCCACCACGGCGGTACCGGTGCCCATGCCACCGATGGTGGCTCCGCAGGCGGCGTCGCCGAGCAGCGCGATCCGGCCGGTGGACCAGCTGGGGACGTCGGCGCGGCTGATCGAGTCGAAGTACAGCTCGGGGGTGTCCCGCAGGCTGTCCAGCAGGCGGGGCACCTCCCAGCCGAGGCCCGCGAAGGCCCGGTGGACCAGGGCCTTCTGCTGGTCCTGGTCGTGCCGGTGGTAGCTCAGCTCGGGCGAGGCGAAGAGGCAGAAGGCGCCCGCCCTGGTCGGGTCGCGGTGGTCGCCGCCGAGCGCGGCCAGCCGGCCGGGGACGTTGAGGCCGAGGGAGCCGGGCGGCAGGCCGAGGTCGTTGGGCAGCTGCCAGGTCGCCGCGTAGTAGCCGAGGTGGCGGACGAAGCGCTGCTCGGGGCCGAAGGCGAGCCGGCGGACGGTGGAGTGCAGCCCGTCGGCACCGATCACCAGGTCGAACTCCCGCGGCGCGCCGTGCCGGAAGGCGACCCGCACCCCGCGAGGGGTCTCCTCCAGGGCCGTGATCGTGTCGCCGAAGACGTACTCGGCGCGGTTCCGGCTGTGCCGGTGGAGCAGCTGGGCGAGCTCGCCGCGCGGGATCTCCAGTTCGCCGCCCGCGAACTCGGCCGGCAGGTGCAGGAGTCGTCGCCCGTCGGGGCCGAGGAAGGTCATCGGGGAGCCTCCGGTGTCGAGTGCGCGCAGTTCGTCGAGGACGCCCATCCGCTCCAGCACGGTCAGGTGGGTCCGGCCGCGGAAGTCGACGTTCTGGCCGCCGCCGCGCAGCGCGGGGGCGATCTCGACGACGGTGACCTCGAATCCGTACCGGCCCAGCCAGTGCGCCAGGGCGGGGCCGGCGATGCTCGCACCCGAGATCAGGACCTTGGTGCTCATGGGAGTGCTCCGTTCGATAGGGACGAAGAACTGTGTCCACCGGACACTGTTTGCTTGCTGTGTACGGTAGACACAGTTCAAGCCGAGGGCAACCCCCGGACCGGGGGCGACCACAGGAACAGGAGCGGAACGTGAGCGAGGCGGCGAACCCCGCAGGGCCGGCCAACCCCGCAGGCCCGGCGGACGCGACCGGCGCGGCGGACACCACCGGCCCGAAGGGCACGGTCGCCCCGAAGGGCGCGGTCGGGCCGGACGACCCGGCGAACGCCGTGGTGCGACTGCTCTGGGGCCCCGCCCCCAAGCCGACCCGGGGCCCGAAGCCGGCCCTCAGCCTGGAGCGGATCGCCGCGGCGGGCGTCGAGATCGCCGACGCGGAGGGCCTGGGCGCCGTCTCCATGCAGAAGGTCGCCGGGCTGCTGGACTTCACCAAGATGTCGCTATACCGGTACGTACCGGGCAAGGCCGAACTCGTCGCCCTGATGGTCGAGTCCGCCGCCGGCGACCCGCCGGCCGCCGGGCCCGCGCTCGGCTGGCGGGAGCAACTCACCGCCTGGGCTAAGCTGTTGGCCGAATCGTTCGACCGCCACCCCTGGCTGCTGGACGCCACCGTCGGCCCCCGGGTCATCGGCCCGAGGGAACTCGCCTGGCTGGAACGGGTGGTGGCCGCCCTCGACGGCCACGGACTGACCGGCCCCGAGCGCATGGACGCCGCCGTGCTGCTCGCCGGGCACGTCCGCAGCATCGCCGAACAGTCCCGCGCCGCCGGCCCGGACGGCTCCCCCGAGGCCGACCTGCTCGCCGCCCTGGGCACGGTGGTGCACCGGCACGCCGACCGCTACCCCGCCGTCGCCGCCGCCATGGCCGAGCCCGGCGGCCGTGACCAGGCCCTGGACTTCGGTCTCGAACGGATCCTGGACGGCCTCGCCGCCCTGATCAGCCGCCGGACGGGCGCCGCGTAGCCGGACACGCCCTCAGGGACGGCCCGGCGGATCGTGCCGAGCGCGCGACGCCGGACACGCCCTACGGGCGGCGGCCCCAGGCGGAGACCATCGGGGCGGTGGCCAGGTCCAGCCGGCCGGCGGCGACGTTCGCGAGGTGGCGGTCGATCTCCTCGTCGGTAACCAGCCCCTGCCCGGTCAGGTGGTGCCGGATCTGCCGCACGGTCGCGTCCTCCAGCACGGCGCAGGCCGGCGAGGTGATCGGGAAGTACGCGTCGGCCCGGACGTCGACCAGGCCCGCCTCGCGCAGCACCCGCGGCAGCGTCCGGCCGTAGGAGAGGTCCGCGCCGCGGGCCGCCATCAGGGTCCGGAAGCCGGCCCGCAGACGGTTGGCGAGCCGCTGCTCGGGGCCCGACTCGTCCGGGCACAGCAGCGGCTGCAGGGCGGGGTCGGCGTCCTCCAGCAGCAGCCGGCCACCGGGGCGCAGTGCCCCGACCATCCGGCGCAGGGCCTCCGCACGGTCGGCGACGTGGACCAGCACCAGCCGGGCGTGCACCAGGTCGAAGCCGCCGGGCGGCGGCGGGTCGGCCGCCACGTCGTGGGCCAGCACCCGGATCACGCCGCCGGCCGCACCGGCGGTCCAGGACACGTCGATGTCGGTCGCGACGACCTCACCGGTGGGGCCGACGCGCTCGGCGAGTCCGAGCGGGACGGAGGGGCCGCCGGCACCGACCTCCCAGCAGCGCATGCCGGGGCCGATCCCGAGCCGGTCGACGTGCCGGAAGGTCACCGGGTCGAACAGCTCGGCGAGGGCGCCGAAGCGGGCGCCGGCCTCCGACTGCCGGTTGTCCAGCAGGTAGCCGTCCTCGCCGCGATGCTCAGCCATGCGGCGATTCTGGCAGACGGCCACGGCCACGGCCCGGGCCGTGGCCGTACGGGGCGGCACCGGGAAATCCCCTCGCGCCCCGCCCGGGCGAGGCCCTAACGTCCCCCTCCATGGCGATGTTCGTGCACCTGACCGCCGCGGCGAACACGCCGCGGATCCGCCGCGCCGGAATCCGGGCCGACAGCCGCGGGCAGGGCGGCGCACGCGGGCTGTACTGCTTCCCCGTGCTGCCGTCCTACCCGCTGACCCACCAGTGGCTGCGCGAGCTGGCCCGGTTCGGCGCCCGGGGCCCGCTGGTCGCCGTGCACCTCCGGCTGGACGACGCGCAGCCGGTACTGGCCGGGCACTACCGGGACCGCGCGCAGGCCGCCCAGCAGCGGCTGCCGGCCGCCGAGGCGGTGCGCCGGATCGGTGCACTGGCCGATCCGCGCGGCTGGGAGGTGTTCGTGCCGCGGGCGGCGGGCCCCCGCGAGGTGCACCGGATCCGCCCGGTGCCCCAGGTCGCCGGCTGGCGCTACCGGCCGGACGCCCACGGCACCCGGCCCTGCACCTGCTACGGCTGCCGGATCCGCGGCGAGTACGGCGGCCGCCGGCTGCGCGAGCGCCTTCCGCACCCGCTGGACGGCCCGCCGCCGCCCGTGCCGGTGCTGCTTGCACGGCTGGACGCCGCCGGCGAGCCGGGGGACGCCGCCGAACTGCGGGCCGCCCTGCACTGGTTCGGGATGCGCCGCCGCGGGCCGGTGGACCGGCTCGCCCGGCTCGCCGCCCATCCGGACCCGGGGGTGCGCACCGAGCTGGTGTGGGCCGTCGGCGGCTGGTCCACCCCCGGGGTCGCGGCGCTGCTGGCCGGCCTCGCCGGGGACCCGCATCCGGACGTCCGCGAGGCCGTCGAGGCGGTGCTGGACCGCTGAGACCTGCGGGTGTCCGGGCCTGCAGCGGTCGGGCCGGCGGGAGCCCGCCGCCTCCCGACGGGCGTCAGGAGACGCGCTTGAGCTGCCAGGAGTTGTCGTTCAGGCTCGGCACCGCGGAGTACTTGCAGCCGGCGCTGTAGAAGCTGCTGACGATGGTCCAGCCGGCCGGCGGCCAGGTGGAGCCGCAGGCGTTGACGACGGTGCCGACGGGGTAGCCGGTGAGCTGCATGATCTTCTTGGTGTTCGGGTTGAAGCCGGAGCCGCAGCCGCCGCTGTTCCACCACTGGACGTCCACGAAGCCGCTGGGGGTCAGCGAGGATCCGCACATGGTGGTGGTGTCGCCGGGCGCGGCCTGTGCGGTGCCCATGGTCAGGGTGAGGGCGGCGGCGGTACAGCCGAGGGTCATGACGGCAGCGCGGAGTCGACTCACGGGGGGCTCCTCTCGATGACGCGGCGGGTCCGCGCCAGGCACATTCCTATCGGCGCCCGCCCCTGACGGACAGTGGGTTTCCGGCCCGCTCATCGGCGCGTTTTCGCTTCCCACACGTCACCGCCACATGATGTTTACCGTGGCACACCTCGCTGACCTGCGGGTCTTCGCGCCGACATGCCCGACGGGCGGAACCGGGCGATCATGGGACGAACCGTGTCTTCGGCGATGCGGCGCACCGGTGCCCCTCCGGCCGCGCCCGGAAGGTGGACCGCGATGTTCCAGCTCCTGTGGATCCTGATGATCGGCTTCGTGCTGGGCCTGCTCGCCAAGCTGCTGCTGCGCGGCCCGCAGTCGATCCCCTGGTGGCTGACCATGCTGCTCGGCGCGGCCGGAGCCTGGCTCGGCAACGCCGTCTCCGGCTGGATCGGCGTGCGCCACACCTCGGGCATCGACTGGATCCGCCACCTGCTCCAACTCGGCTTCGCCGTCGCCCTGGTGGCCGTCGTCGCACCCGCCTGGAGCCGGTCCCACCCGAGGCGCTGACCACCGGGCCGCACCGGCCGCACCGCCGCGGGCCCCCGGGACACCGGGCCGCGGCGACGCCGTCAGCCGACGTGCACCGCCGGCCGCCGCCTGCGCTCCGGTTCGGCCTCCCGCAGCACCTCCCGGGTCACGGGCGCGATCTCGCCCTGCCCGAACAGGAGGAACCGCAGGAACTGGGCGAAGGGGTTGCCCTCCGTCCACTCGAAGTAGATGTGCGGCTGCTGCCCGGTGAGGTCGCGCACCCGCAGCAGCAGCGCGGCCAGCGCGTTCGGCACGCTGGAGCTCTCCAGCGAGAGCACCCGGTAGCGCTCGTGCAGGACCTCCCCGCGCACCGTGAGCTCGGCCTCGAAGTCGGACGGGTCCAGCACGGTGACCTCGACGAACACCAGGTCGTCCTCGGCCGGGATGTCGTTGTCGCGCCGGATCTGGTGGATCTTGTCCCGGTACTCGGCGAGGTCCCTGCTGTTCGGCTCGTTGGCGATCAGCCGCAGCGGGCGGTGCATGTAGTCGCGGACGAAGCGCTCCGCCACGTCGTCCAGCACCACGTCGGTGACGCGCAGTTCGAAGGCCCGCTTGAGCCGGGACAGGAAGGAGACCAGCATGATCCCGGCGATGAAGCAGGCGCCGATCTTGACGCCGTCCGGCCGCTCGGCGATGTTCACGGCGGTGGTGTAGAGGAAGACCGCGGCGATCACCGCGAAGCCGGCCGTCCAGCGGCGCTGGGCGGCCTTGTGGGCGGCGATGGTGACGGCGATGGCGGCCGAGCTGATCAGCACCAGGACACCGGTGGCGTAGGCGCCGCCCTGGGCGTCGACGTTGGCGTCGAAGAGCCAGGTGACCAGGAAGGCGATCAGGGTCAGCACGATCACCGTGGGGCGCACGGCCCGGGCCCAGTGCGGGGCCATGCCGTAGCGGGGCAGGTAGCGGGGCATCAGGTTGAGCAGTCCGGCCATCGCGGAGGCGCCGGCGAACCAGAGGATGGCGATGGTGGACAGGTCGTAGACGCTGCCGAAGGCGCTGCCCAGGTTCTCGTGCGCGAGGTAGGCGAGCGCCCGACCGTTGGCCGGGCCCCCGGTCTTGAAGTCGTCCGGGGGGATCAGCAGGGTGGTGATGAAGCTGGTGGTGATCAGGAAGCAGCTCATGATCACGGCCGCGGTGGTGAGCAGCTTGCGGGCGCCGCGGATCCGGCCGGTCGGCTTCTCCTCGGTGTCCTCCGGATCGCCCTCGATGTGCGGCATCACGGCGACGCCGGTCTCGAATCCGGACAGGCCGAGCGCGAGCTTCGGGAAGACGATCAGGGCGACGCCGATCACGGCGATCGCGTTGCCGTGCTCGGCGATGAGCGCGTCCGTCCAGTCGGCGAAGAGGTGCGGGGCCTTGAGCACGTGCCAGAGACCGTTGACCACCACCACGACGTTGAGCGCCAGGTAGATCCCGACCAGGACGACGGCCAGGCCGATCGCCTCGCCGAAACCCTTCAGGAAGACCCCGCCGAGCAGCGCGATCAGGATCAGCGTGATCAGCACCTGCTTGCCGTCCAGCGCCGTGTGCAGGTGCGGGTTCTCCACCAGGTGCGCGGTCGCGTCGGCGGCCGACAGGGTGATGGTGATCATGAAGTCGGTGCCCGCGAAGCCCAGCAGCGTCAGGACGAAGAGCTTGCCCTGCCAGAACGAGAGCAGCCGCTCCAGCATCGCGATGGAGCCCTCGCCGTGCGGACTCTCCTGCGCCACCCGGCGGTAGACCGGCAGGGCGCCGAGCAGGGTGACGACCACCAGCACGAGGGTCGCGATCGGCGAGACCAGGCCGGCCGCGAGCGCGGCGATGCCGGGCTGGTAGCCGAGCGTGGAGAAGTAGTCCAGACCGGTCAGGCACATCACCCGCCACCAGCGCTGGCCCTTCACGTGCGGGGCCTGCGCGTGCGGGCCGGGGTGCTGCTTGGCCATGTCGGACAGGCCTTCCAGCAACCACGCCCGGAACCGCGAGCCGCGGTTCACGGGCGCCGACCCAGCTCCGACCGAACCCGACGAGACCACGCGCACCCCTGTCCACGGTCGGCCGGGCACACGGCGCCGGACCCCCTGACCGCCGGACGGCGGGCCTGGTCAGGCTAGGTGACACGGCGCCACGGCCGGGCGGCCGCGGGCCCGGACACGCCGGGGTACCCCCGGACGGCCCCGGGCGCGGTGCACGGCGAGGCGGGGCCGCCCCGCCGGCGGACGGCCACCCGGCGCGGCGGCCCGTAGACCTCACCCCCGAGGGGTAAGGATGACCGCGCGCGTTGACCCGCCGTCTTGACCACCGTCTTGACCCGCCGTCGGTACCCACCCGCCCTGACGCGGCGTCGTGACCCACCCGTCGTGACCCACCGTCTCGGCCCGCCGTCCCGGTCCGGCGTCCGGACGCGGCGCGGCGGCGCAGCGAGCCGTCGCACCCCGGCGACGGACCCGATCGGACACCAGGGAGGCCACGATGGCGGAACCGAGCCGGCGCGGCGTACTGGGCCTGGGCCTGATGGCCGCGGCCCTCTCCTCCTGCGGCACCGGACCGCCCCACCCCGCCCCCGCACCGCACCCCTCCCCCGACGCGGGCGGCCCGGGCACCGCCGAACACGTCGGCCTGCGCACCGAGCAGTCCCTCCCCGGCGACCCGGACTGGGAGATCACCGACCCCGGCCCCGCCGACGCCATCGAGGGCTTCGCCGACCGCGTCAGCGTGCTGCCCGGCGAGCAGTTCGGGCTGCACGTCTCCACCCCGGCCACCGCCTTCACCGTCTCCGCCTACCGCGCCGGCTGGTACGGCGGCGCCCGCGCCCGCCTGGTCTGGCGCCGCGAGCACGTCCCCGGCGGCAGACAGCCGGCGCCGCACGTGGACCCGGCCACCCGCACCGTGCTCACCGGCTGGCGGCGCACCCTCGCCGTGGACACCACCGGCTGGCCCGAGGGCGCCTACCTGCTGCGGCTGGACGCCGAGGACGGCACCGGCCGGCGCTACGTCCCGCTCACCGTCCGCTCCGCCACCACCGCCGGCCGGACCGTGGTGATGAGCGCCCCGGCCACCTGGCAGGCCTACAACGAGTGGGGCGGGCACAGCCTCTACAACGGCCCCACCGGCGGGCTCGCCACCCGCTCGCTGCGGGTCGTCTTCGACCGGCCGTACGACTACGACCACGGCGCCGGGCTGTTCCTGGTCTACGAGGCCCCGCTGGTGGCGCTCGCCGAGCGGCTCGGGCTGCCACTCGCCTACACCACCGGCATCGACGTCGCCCGCGAACCCGGGCTGCTGCACGGCGCGAGCACCGTCGTGTCCCTCGGCCACGACGAGTACTGGTCCCCCGAGCAGCGCGCCCACGTCACCGCGGCCCGCGACGCCGGGACCAACCTGGCCGTCCTCGGCGCCAACTGCTGCTACCGCCGGATCCGCCTCGAACCCTCCGAGCTCGGCCCGGACCGCACGGTGGTCTGCTACAAGGGCGCCTGGGCGCAGGACCCGGGCCACCTGGCCGGCGCACCCGCCACCACCGACTTCCGGGCCGACCCCGGCGCCGACCCCGAGAGCTCCCTGCTCGGCGTCCTCTACGACGGCTACCCGGTGGACGCCCCGTACGTGGTCCGCGCGGCGGACCACTGGGCCTTCGAGGGCACCGGCGTCGCCGCCGGGGCGTCCTTCCCGCACCTCGTCGGCGTCGAGTACGACCGGGTGGACACCGCCTTCCCCACCCCGCGCCCGATCCAGGTGCTCGCCCACTCCCCGGTGGTCTGCGAGGGCCGGCCCTCGCACGCCGACACCGCCTACCACACCCTCCCCGGCGGCGCCGGGGTGTTCGCCACCGGGACGATGCGCTGGGTCGAGGCCCTGGACGCGCACGGCCCCGGCGGCACCGGCGCCGACCACGGCATCGACGCCCGCGCCGGCGACCTCGTCCGCAAGGTCACCGAGAACGTCCTGCGCACCTTCGCCGCCGGCCCCGCCGCCCGCACCCACCCGGCCACCGACGACCTGGCCACCGTCTACGGCCCGGCGTAGGGCCCGGTCAGGTGGTCGCTCCCGGGGCCGGGGCGGCGGCGAGGAGCCGGGGGGCGACGGATCTTCACAAGAGGTCTCCATGTCGGTCGGTCGGACGGCAGCGGCAGCCTGGCATGGACACGCATCGAGGTCGAACGGTCTTCCGACGGGCCGTCAGCCGGGTCGGCCGGGACGCCCGGGGCGGGGGGAGCCCCGTGGCACGGATACACTCACACGGTCCAATCCAGCGCAGGTCGTCCAGACAGACCGACCGGTGCGGCACGGGTGCCGGCCGGCGAGGGCACGAGGGAACAGAACATGGTCGAGGCCTCCCCGAAGGTCGTTGTCGTCGTCCCCACGTACAACGAGCGGGAGAACCTCCCGGTCCTCGCGGGGCTCCTCGCGGACCTCCCGGTTCCCGACCTGCACCTGCTGGTCGTCGACGACAACTCCCCGGACGGCACCGGCGAACTGGCCGACAAGCTCGCCGCGGACTCCGGCGGCACCGTCGGCGTGCTGCACCGCACCGAGAAGAACGGCCTCGGCCGCGCCTACCTGGCCGGCATGGCCCGGGCGCTGGACGAGGGCGCGGACGTCGTGGTGCAGATGGACGCCGACCTCTCGCACCCCGCCTCGGCGATACCCGCCATGGTGGAGGCCCTGCTCGCCGACGAGACCGCCGTGGTGCTCGGCTCCCGCTACGTCCCCGGCGGCTCCACCGCCGCGGAGTGGCCCTGGCACCGCAAGGCCCTGTCCGCCTGGGCCAACCTGTACGTCAACACCATCCTCGGCCTGGGCGTCCGGGACGCCACCGCGGGCTTCAAGGCCTGGCGGGCCGCCACCCTTCGGGCGATCGACCTGCCGAGCGTGCAGAGCAGCGGGTACTCGTTCCAGGTCGAGATGAACTACCGGGTCGTCCAGCGCGGCATGACGATCCGCGAGGTGCCGATCCGCTTCGAGGAGCGGATCGAGGGCGCCTCGAAGATGAGCATCGGGGTACAGGTCGAGTCCGCGCTGGCGCCCTGGAAGCTGCGGCTGAACCGCTGAACCGCTGGGCCGCCGAACCGTCGGCCCCGATGAGTCGTCGGCCCGGCTGGAGCACGGGGACGCGCCGCGGGGTGGCTCCGTAGGGCGCCGGACGGCTCCGGAACGGGCATACGGGTGCCCGTCGGGCCGCCCGGCGGTGTGGACGGCGGCTGCGGGGAAAGAAGGGCCACATGTCCCTTCTCCCGGAGTCCCTGACGGCCCTCGTCCGCCGCGGCGCCCGAGAACCCTTCGTCGTGCAGACCGTGCGGGCCACGGTGGCCGCCACCCTCGCCTACGCGGTGGCGACCAGGCTCAGCAGTGAGCCGGCCCCGCTGACGGCCCCGCTCACCGCCCTGCTGGTGGTGCAGGTCACCGTCTACTCGACGCTCAAGACCAGCATCCGCCGGGTCAACTCGGTGGTGGTCGGGGTCCTGATCGCGATCGGCTTCAGCGCCGTGGTCGGGCTCTCCTGGTGGAGCCTCGGGCTGATCATCCTCGCCTCGCTGGTCGTCGGCCGGTTCGTCCGGGTCGAGGAGTTCGTCCAGGAGGTCGCGATCAGCGCGATGCTGATCCTGGGCGTCACCAAACTCGCCTCGCAGGCCTGGGACCGGGTGCTGGAGACGCTCATCGGCGCCGCCGTCGGCCTGCTGTTCAACCTGCTGTTCGCCCCTCCGGTGTGGGTGGACACCGCCGGCGAGTCGATCGAGGACCTCGCCCGGCGCGCCCGCCACCTGCTGCTGGACATCTCCGAGGAGCTGGGCCGCCCGACCCCGGTCGCCCGGGCCGCCGAGCGGCTGCACGAGGCCCGGCGGCTCGACCAGGCGATCGCCGACGTGGACGCGGCGCTGCGCCAGGCCGAGGACAGCCTGCGGCTCAATCCGCGGATCAGCGAGGGGCTGCTCTCCCGGCTGGTGCTGCGCACCGGGCTGGACACCCTGGAGATCTGCGTGGTGGTGATCCGGGTGCTGGCCCGCTCGCTGACGGACCTGGCCAAACGCCGGGCACCCGGCGAACGGCTGCTCCCCCCGGACGTGGCGGTCGGCCTGGAGGAGCTGCTCGGGCACGTCGGCGGGGCCATGGTGAGCTTCGCGGTGCTGGTGACCACGCAGGTCAGCCGCAACGCCGAGGAGGCGGAGCAGCGGCTGGCCGCCGAGCTGGCCGCGGCCTGGAGCTGCCGGGAGAACGTCGCCCAGGTGCTGCTGCGCAGGGTGCAGGAGCACCCCGAGGCGTGGCAGCTGCACGGGTCGATCCTGGCCGAGGTGGACCGGATCCTGGACGAGCTGGACCCGGAGCACCGCGGCCGGCGGCTGATGGAGGAGCTGGACCGGGCCTCGGTGGCCAACCGGGAGCGGTTCTCCCGGTTCGCCGGGCTGCGCCGCTTCCTGCGGGGCGAGCGCTGGCGGGCCCGGCGGCGGGGCCGGCCGGCCGGCCCGGGCGACGGGCCGGAGCAGGGGGGACGGGAGCGCCCGACGGTGGGGGCCGGGCGCTGACGCTGCGTCTCCCCCGGAGTCTTCCGGGACCTCGGTCGCGCGCCGTCAGCCCCGGGCCGCGTCGAGCAGCGGCTGCACCTCGATCTTGCGCATCTGCAGCATCACCGCCATCACCCGGTCGGCCGCGGCCCGGTCCAGCCCGCTGATCAGCTCGTTGAGGACCCGCGGCACGATCTGCCAGGACAGGCCCCAGCGGTCCTTGAGCCAGCCGCAGGGGCCCTCCTGCCCGCCGTCGGCGGTGAGCCTGGACCAGAGGTCGTCGACCTCCTGCTGGTCCTCGCAGTCCACCTGGAGCGAGATCGCCTCGGTGAAGCGGAACTCGGGGCCCCCGTTGAGCGCCACGTACTGCTGGCCGGCGAGCTCGAAGACCACGGTCATCACCGAGCCGGGGGCGCCGGGGCCGGCCTCGCCGTAGCGGTTGACCTGGGTGATCCGGGAGTCGGGGAAGAGCGAGGTGTAGAAGGTCGCGGCCTGTTCGGCCTGGTCGTCGAACCAGAGGAAGGTGGTGATCTTCTGCATGCGCCCGACCGTAGACCCGGGCCGCGGCCGGGTGGCCGAGCCACGGCCGGGGGTCACCGGTTCGGCGCCCCGCGCGCACGGGAGCGGCCGGGAGCGCCCGGGCGAGGCGCCGCGGGGGCGGGAGGGTGTGCGGTCCCCGGGGTGCGCGGCCCCCGGGGCGGGTGGCTGGTGGTGACACCCGGCGCGCGGGGCGGGCCCGCGCGCCGGGGCCGGTCCGTGGACCCGACCGGTCAGTGCACCCAGCCCGCGTAGCGCTGGGCGAAGCGCCGCCCGCTGTGGGCGGTGACCACCACGTCGTAGCGGCCCTGCCCGTCCAGCGGCCAGGCCACGTCGACCTGCTTGCCGGGCCGCACCCACACCGTCCGCGCCGTCCCCGCGAAGTCGTTGGGCTCGGCCGTGAAGGCGAGGTCCGTCAGACCGTCGTTGACGAGCTGCAGGGTGAGCCGACGGCCGCGCAGGTCCGCGGTGACGATCGGTACGGCGACGTCGTTCTGTCCGTCCCGGCCGTCACGGACCACCGTGCCGGCGAACCGGCGCACGAAGCCGTCCGGGCCGTGGACGGTGAAGTCGTAGCGCCCGTTGGTGGCGGCCGCGTCCCAGGTGTACGTGGCGGTGGCGCCGGGCGCGACGGTGTACGGGGTGCCCGCGAACGGGAACACGATGTTGGGGTAGACGGTGTAGGGGAAGGCGACCGAGCCGTCGTTGCTCAGGGTGCAGACGACCTTGCCGCTCGTCCGGTCCACCTCCACGTCGGCCCACGGCTGGTACGGCAGCGCGCGGTGCGGCCGCTCACCGCGCTCCTGGACCGGCATCGACTGGGCGCCGACCGCGGGCAGGACGACGCCGGGCAGCTTGGTCCCGGCGTCGGCCCTGGCCATCAGCGCGGTGGTGTCCGGCAGCTCGGGGATCGAGTGGTCCGGCGCGGCGAAGTCCAGGCAGCTGGTCAGGTCGCCGCAGACGGCCCGGCGCCAGGCGGAGATGTTCGGCTCGGCGACCCCGGTCACCAGCTCCATGAAGCGCAGCACGGACGTGTGGTCGAAGACCTGGGAGTCGACCCACCCACCGCGCGACCACGGCGAGACGACCCAGAGCGGGACGCGGTTGCCCAGACCGATCGCACGCCCGTGGGTGAACTCCTCGGGGGTGCCCGGCTCCGGGGTGGGCGGGACCATGTGGTCGAAGTAGCCGTCGTTCTCGTCGTACATCACGAGGAACACGGTGTGCCGCCAGACGTCCGGGTTGGACATCAGCGACTGCAGGGCCTGGTCGACCCAGTGCGCGCCGTACGCCGGGCCGGCCTCCGGGTGCTCGGAGAACAGGTAGGGCGCGACCAGCCAGGAGATCGTCGGCAGGGTGCCGTCCTTGCAGTGCCGGTCGAAGTCCGCCGGGTCGAACTTGGTCATCGCGTTGACGTACCGCGGGTCCGTGGGCGGGAACGCGTGGAACTGTTTGAAGTAGGAGAGCGCGTTGTCGTCGTAGTCGCCGGTGCGGTCGTCCTTGCTGGGGTTGTGGTAGACCCGCCAGCTGACGCCGGCCTGCTCCAGGCGCTCGGCGTAGGTGGTCCAGTCGGCGACGGGGTTGTCGGTGACCGGGGTGTTGTCGATCCAGGGCCCGGTGGTGCCGTCGCGGCCGGGCCCGGCCGTACCGGTCCACAGGTAGAGGCGGTTGGGGTCGGTCGGGCCGGCGAGCGAGGTGAAGTAGGCGTCGCAGAGGGTGAAGGCGTCGGCCAGCGCGTACTGGTAGGGGATGTCGTCCCGGGTGAAGTACCCCATGGTCCGCTCGCCCTTGGCCGCGATCCACTTGTTCATCGCGCCGTTGTTGATGGCCTGGTGGCCCGTCGCCCAGTCGTGCGCCAGACCGCCCGCGTTCTGCGCGTTGTACCTGGAGGTGTCCATCCGGTACGGCAGCATCGCCCCGCCGTCGCTGCGCCCGGCGTCGGGCTGGCGGAACACGTCGGTGCCGTCCGGGAAGCGCAGGGCCTGGCGGTCGCCGAAGCCGCGCACGCCGGAGAGCGTGCCGAAGTAGTGGTCGAAGCTGCGGTTCTCCTGCATCAGCACCACGACGTGCTTGACGTCCTTGATGGTGCCGGTGAGCCGGTCCGGGGAGGGGGCGGGAGCAGGAGCGGCCTCGGCGGGGGCGGCCGCCAGGCCGGTCAGGGCGGTCGCGCCGACGGCCGCGGTGGCGCCGACGAAGGTGCGGCGGGAGAGCTCGGACATCACGAACTGGCCTCTCAGAGCTGGAAGGTGGCGACGGCGGCGGCGGTGTCGGAGGGCCACTCGTTGGCGGCGGTGTTCGGCTCGGGCTGCGGCCAGTCGGCGACCAGCGTGTGCGCCTCGACCAGCTTCAGCGGGCCCGCGTAGTGGACGTGGTCGGTGCGGTCCTGCGGCTCCGGCCGGTCACCGCGCTGCTTGCGGGTGGGCGACCAGGTGGCACCCGGGAAGGCCACCGGGTCGCGGCGCTCCTCCCGGAAGGCGTCGGTCAGCCCCGCGCCCTGCAGCGCCTTGCTGACCGGCCAGTCGAGCGCGCCGACCCCGTTGTGGGCGGCGGCGGTGGCGGCCGTCCAGTCCAGGTGGGACGGCGAGGACATGGCCCCGGCGAGCACCACCGGGACGTGCCGGGCCGCGTCGGCGCGCACCGCGGCGGCCAGCGCCGTCGCCTGCCGGCCGCGGAGCGAGGCGGCCTCGGCGGCGGTCACGTCGGCGGCGCTGCGCCCGTCCTGGATCGCGTACGGGCCGTAACCGGCCTCGTCCAGGTGCGCGGCCCAGAAGCGGACGGTGCGCCCGCCCGGCAGCTGGACGGTGGCCGCGGCCGCGGGGAGGTCCGCGGTCACCGGGGTGACGTCGGTGAGCGGGTGACGGCTGAGGATGCCGACACTGCCGGGGCTCTGGTAGGCGTACCAGCCGAGCGCGTCGGCGAGGGTCTTCGCGCGCTCGCCGGCGGTCTCCTGGAGGGCGAGCACGTCCAGGCCCTGGGTGAGCACGACGCGCAGCTGCTTCTCCAGCGCGTCGGTGTGACCGCGGCCCGCGTCGTGCAGGTTCCAGCTGGCGGCCTTGAGGCGCGGCGGCGCGGCCGGGTCGGCGACGGGGACGAGCACGGTGACGGTGTCGGTGGCGCCCGTGCCGTCCTTGACCGCGCTGTCCTTGACGGCGACGACCACCACCTCCGGGGTCTTGCCGGCCGCACCCGCCGCGCCGGCCGCGGGGGCGGTGCCGGTGAGCGTGCCGTCGGTGCTGACGTTCAGCCAGGACGGGCCGCTCACCTTGCGGAACGCGGCGGTGCCGGCCGCGTTGCCCGCCGGGCGGGACCAGAGGCCGCCGAGCCTGACGGTCAGCGCGGCACCGGGGGCGACCGGGGTGGCGGTGAGTGCGTCCACGGCGGCGTGCGGGCGCACGACGGCCGGCTTCGGGCGGAAGCTGAACGGCTCGGTCCGGGCGAGCACGCCGTAGCCGTCCTTCGCCAGCAGGTAGGCGGTGTACGGGCCGCCGGTGAGCGCGGAGGTGTCCAGCTGGACGTCACCGGAGGCGGCCGGGGTGTACTTCCACAGCAGGGAGGAGCCGGTGCCGGGCTGGCGGGTGCCGTCGTAGACACCGACCCAGTTCTTGGCGTCGGGGGCGTCGGTGGTCCAGTGGAAGGTGAGCCGGTCGCCTTCGGTGGGGTTGGCGGAGGAGGTGAGGGTCAGGGCGCTGCCTGCGGCCACGGTTGTCCTGTCCGCCGCCCGGGGCCGGTCCGCCGGGGGACGGCCGGGTCCGCGCGCGGCTGGTCACGGAGGTTGGGAGGGAGGCCTCGCAGTTGGCTGTACAACTGCGGGCGGCCCTCATTCATCCGAAGGCCAGCGACCGGGACGTGAACGACGCATGACGGAACATCGGGCGGTTCGGGAACTCCGGGGCGCAGGCGCCGCCGGGTGGGGTGGGCTTGGCTGGTTCCGGCGCCGCGCGGCCGCCGGCGGGCCGGTAGGGTCGACCTCGTGGTGCCGATGAGGTGGACCTCCCGCGTCCTGCTGGTCGACGAGCGCGACCGGCTCCTCCTGCTCTGCGCGCGGGACCCCCGCAGACCGGGCGCCCGCTGGTGGTTCACCGTCGGCGGCGGGGTGGAGGACGGCGAGGACCACCGGCAGGCCGCCCTGCGCGAACTGCGCGAGGAGACGGCGCTGAGCCTGCCCGCCGAGCGGCTCGGCCCCCTCCTCTGGACGCGGCGGACCCACCTCAGCGTCGACGGCCGGGCCTTCGACCAGCACGAGGAGTACCGCCTCGTCCGCCTCAGCGCCGCGGAGGCCGCGGCCACCAGGGTCGACCCCGCGGAGGCCTCGCACGGGCACCACTGGTGGACCGTGCAGGAACTCGCCACCACCTCGGAGACGGTGCGCCCCAAACGGCTGGCCCCGCTCCTCGCCGAGGTGCTGACGGCCGGCGGGCCGGCCCGGACACCGCTGCACCTGGGGGACTTCGACGAGGACGCCGACCCGGAGTAGGCGGCTGTGCCGGGGGTGGTGGCGATCGGTCAGGACGGCCGACCGGTACGGGCGACGAGCACTTACGCGTCGGGATGCTCCGGCAGGGCGAGCCAGTCCGACCAGGAGATCCCGCGGCCGAGGAAGCGCGGCTGCTCGAACGGCCAGTCGGCGGCGATCCACTGCGGTACCAGCGCGTCGAAGGCCTGCTCGACCTCGCTGCCCACCAGCTCGTCCACCACCCACCAGGAGATCTCGCCGTCCGCGCCGGCCCGCTCCGGCGGGTCGATGTAGACGCAGCCGAGCAGAGCCGTCTCCGCTGCGTCGAACAGCGCGTAGTTGAAGGACTGGTGTGCGGCGATCTCCTTCTCGTGCCGCAACAGGTCGGCCTGGTCGGCCTCGTAGGTCATGGTGGCCGCGGGCCAGCCCCAGGCCGGACCGAACATGGCCCACAGCCGCTCGCGCGAACCCATCACGGCCGGATAGTCGAGCGGGGCGTCCGCCTCCCGGATCGGCCGCAGGTGATGGCCACCGCCCGGCAGCGGTACCAGGACGGGGTGGACGAAGTCATCGGGAAGCCAGCTCATGGCGCCCGACCGTATCAGCGCGCGGCCGCCCGCTCCCCTGGATTTTCCCCGCCTACCGCCAGGCCCTGCCCCCATGCCGGGCAGGGCCCGCGACCACCCGGTCGAGACTCCCGTTCGACCGACGGACTCCATGATCGGTACGGCAACGGCTGCTCGGCCGAGCTCGGAGCCGGCCAGTCATTGCGGGCAGGGCCCGGCCAGGTCATTGCGGGCAGGGTCAGGCCGAGTCATTGCGGGCAAGGTGAGGCAGGGTCAGGTCAGGCAAGGGCAGGTCAGGCAAGCGCGAGGAACAGCTTCTCCAGCTCGGCCTCGCTCATCGGCGGGGTGTCGTCGTCGGCGGCGGCCATGCACTGGCGCATGCCGCTGGCCACGATCTTGAAGCCGGCCCGGTCGAGGGCGCGCGAGACCGCGGCGAGCTGGGTGACGACGTCCTTGCAGTCGCGCCCCGCCTCGATCATCGCGATGACTCCGGCCAACTGGCCCTGGGCGCGGCGCAGCCGGTTCAGCACCGCGCCGACCGACTCCTCGTCCACCTGCATGTCCGGGCCGCCTTTCACATCGACTGTCGACTGACAAGTGTACCCCGCGGGGTATCCATTCCCCCGGGGGTGCGATGTGGGCCGACCGGCGGCGCGACCCCGGCCCGACCTGGGCGCGACGACCTGCCCGGGTCGGGCTCGGGGCTCGGGGCTCAGGGCTCAGGGCTCAGGGCTCAGCGGCGGGCGAGGCGCCGTTCGCCGCCGGCACCCGTGGCGTAGGGGAGCTCGTAGTGCGCGAACACGGCGGGCTCGTCCTCGGCGGGCAGGACGTCGTCGGTGCCGATCGACGGGGCCTGCTTGACCTGGCCCTTCGAGAACGGGACGCGGACGTACTTCGGCCCGACCACCGCGCCGTCCAGGGGAACGAACACCAGCCGGCGCCGGGTCGCCAGGCCGATCGCGACCGTGGCGAAGAAGGGCTGGTCGGAGGCCGTCTCCACGTAGACGGCCTCCAGCGAGCCGATGCGGTGGCTCTTCTCGTCGACCACCGCGTGGCCGCGCCACTCCCGGATGTCTGCCATGTCGATCGCCACGACCCTGACCTCCCGTCTCCCGGCGCCCTCGTGTCGCAGCGCTCCGGCGCTACGGTGCCGGGACCTCCCATCCTGCGCCGGGACGGCGGACGGCGCGCGGCGAGGCACAGGGGTCGCGCGGGGCCCACCTGCGGGCGAAACAGGCATAGAAGGGGCATTCCGGGGCGACCCGACCATCCGCCTCCACCGCCTTGACCAGGGCTTTAAGCTGTCCGCCAAGAACGCTGCAAGTAGATCGTCAGATCTTCGACAGATGGGGGCGACGGTCATGCCCGTGGGCTACGAGAGCATGTGGGATCCCGGCCGACCCGGAGTCCCCGCCGACCTGAGACCCGACATCCCGCACCCGGCCCGGATGTACGACTACTACCTCGGCGGGAAGGACAACTTCCCCGCCGACCGCGCCGCGGCCGAGAAGGCCCTCGCGGCCAACCCGGAGTTCCGCTCCACCGCGCGCGCCAACCGGGGCTTCCTCACCCGGGCCGTACGCTGCGTCGCCGACCTCGGCATCGACCAGTTCCTCGACATCGGCACCGGCATCCCCACCGCCGGCAACACCCACGAGATCGCCCAGGCCGTCAACCCGGCCGTGCGCGTCGTCTACGTCGACAACGACCCCATCGTGCTCAGCCACGCCCGCGCACTGATGTCCGGAACGGGCTCGGGAGGCACCACCGTCCTCCAGGCCGACCTGCGCGAACCGGCCGCGGTACTCGCCGCCGTCGAGAGCGAGGAACTCCTCGACTTCTCCCGCCCGATCGGCCTCGTCCTGGCCGCGGTGCTGCACTTCCTGCGCGACGAGGACAAGCCCTACCAGGTGGTGACCACCCTCCTGGACGCCCTGCCGTCCGGCAGCCACCTGATCCTCTCCCACGGCACGGCCGACTTCATCCCCGCCGCGGTCCGCGACCGCGTCACCGGCGTCTACGACAAGGCCACCGCACCCCTCGTCGGCCGCACCCGCGACGAGGTCCGCGCCTTCCTCGACGGCCTCGACGTCCTCACCCCGGGCGTCACCACCGTCCCCCTCTGGCGCCCCGAGACCACCCCCTCCCCCGACGCCGACCGCGTCAGCATGTACGGCGCCGTAGCCCGCAAACCCTGACCGGCTCGCACCAGCCTTCGGGAAAATATACCGACCGGTCTACCGATTTGCGCAGCAGCGCTGACCGGTGCCCGTCCACCCGCGCAGGAAGTCGACCACATCGACTTCCTGCGCACCCAGCAAGGTCAACATCCACCCCTCCCGGTCCGGCCCCGCAGAAAATCTGCAGACCGGTCTACAGATTCAGTGCCGGCCCTCCCCCTTGCCGCACCCGGGAGTCGACCGGATCGACTTCCCGTGCGGGACCTGTCGTCGACGCTCGCCGTCAGGCCGCGACCTTGGCGACGAACGCCGCGAGGTTCACGACGGACCGCTGAATCCGCTCCTCCAGGGTGAGCGACTCGTGGAAACCCGACCCCGGGCCCGCGTCCTTCTTGCCCCGGACGTACAGCGAACAGGCGAGGTCGCTGCAGATGTAGGCACCCACGGAGTTGCCCTGCTTCCCCGCCTTGCCCGCCCTCGCGGCGACCATCAACGACACACCACCGGTGTGCACGGTCACGCAGATCGAACACATGCTGCGCCGCCCCTGCCACGCGGCGGCACCGGGACTGCGCAGCGCGACGGCCACGACGCGCCCGTCCGACTCGGCGGCGAGATAGGCCCGATCGGGAGCCTGCGGATCCCGCCAACCGAGGAAGTCCAGCTCCCCCCAGGGCCGCTCGACCAGGTCCCGGGGGACGAACAGCCTCTTGGCCTCGCCCTTGCTGCAGTTCAGGAAGGCGGCTCGGATCTCTGGTTCGGTCAGCTGCTTCATAATCGGCAGGCTAATTTACCTAAACCAATTAGGCAAATACATAACGCCCATCGCCCACGAGGCCCGCGAGGGGGCAGGCGGGTGAGTCCACCGGGGTGCGGTGTCACCCCGCTGGTGAACTCCTACTGCTCTCCCGTGCTCGGGAACCCATGACAGGAGCCACGGTTGCCGGCCGGCCGGGGGCGCGCGGCGGATCCTGTCCGAGTGCCCCCGCACCTGCCGAGCCTGGCCGGCGCGTCGGGCCGAAGGCGGGAAGCCCGGCGTGGCCGCAGGAGGGAGCGGGCCTGCGCTGACGTGCAGTTGGGATTCGTCCGGCCCTTCCGACCGGAGCGACAGCCCCCCAACACCCCTACAGGCATTCGCAGTTGCGGCACGGGCGGGAGCCCAGGCTCGGGGCGCACCCTGCTGCCCGTCGGCGTAAGGGTCAGGGGTTCCTCAGGGTCGAGATCAGGGGCAGTCCGGAGGTGCGGGCGCCGCTGGCGGGCCTAGCGTCGGGTGCGGCGGGTGATCGTTGCCGCCCGGCCGGTCCAACCGGCCGTCGGATCCAGGGAGATGGCGAGCGAGTGTTCCGGAACAGGGCTCTACCGACGCGGGCTGCGCGTCCCGCACCCGGCACCGCGGCGGACGCGGGCGTGGCCGACACCGTCCGCCTGATCGGTGTGCACAAGGCGTACCGGCGCGGCGACAGCTCGGTGCGGGCGCTCGACGGGGTGGACGTCGCCTTCGCGGCGGGCACCTTCACCGCCATCATGGGCCCGTCGGGATCCGGCAAGTCGACGCTGCTGCAGTGCGCGGCGGGCCTCGACCGGGTCGACGCGGGCCGGGTCCTGCTGGACGGCGCGCCGTTGCACAGGCTCTCCGAGCGCGCCCTGACCGAGCTGCGTCGCGCGCACATGGGCTTCGCGTTCCAGTCCTTCAACCTCGTACCGGCTTTGACGGCCCGCCAGAACGTCGAGCTTCCCCTGCGACTGGCGGGCCGAGCGATCGATCCGGCGGCGATCGAGCGGGGCCTGGCCGAGGTCGGTCTCGCCGAGCGCGGCGAGCACCGGCCCGCCGAGCTGTCGGGTGGCCAGCAGCAGCGGGTCGCCATCGCGCGTGCGCTGGCCGCCAGGCCCAAGGTGATCTTCGCGGACGAGCCCACCGGCGCCCTGGACTCGCGCACCGCGCGCGAGGTCCTGGCCCTGCTGCGCGGGGTCGTCGAACAGCACGGCCAGACGGTGATCATGGTGACGCACGACCCGGTGGCCGCCTCCTACTCGCAGCGGGTGGTCCTGCTCGCCGACGGCCGGGTGACCGGCGAGCTGTTGGAGCCGACGGCCGAGGGCGTGGCGCTGCGCATGGCGGCCCTGGAGCCGGGCGGCGGGCCGGGATCGGACGCCCGGGGCGGAATGGACGGGCCGTCGGAAAGCGAACGGCTAAACAGCGAACGGCGAAACGAGGCAGGCCTCGGTGGGAATCGGGCGAAGCCGTGCTGAGCCTCGCCCTGGCCACGCTGCGCCACCGCCTCACGGGCTTCCTCGGCGCCTTCGTCGCCCTCGCGCTCGGCACCACGATGATCGGCATGATGGCGCTGACCCTGGCCGCCACCTTCGGCACGCCGCACCCGGGGCCGCAGCGGTTCAGGGCGGCCGCGACGGTGGTCGCCCCGCTGGGCTTCGATGGGCAGCCGATGAAGGCCCCGGCGGTGCTGTCGGCCGAGGTCGTCGCACAGGTGACCGCGGCGGGGACGACGACCGCCGACCGTAGCTTCCCGGTCCGGCTGGACGCGGGCTCCCCGGGAGCGACCAGCCAGGTGGGCCGAACCGGCCACCCCTGGTCCTCGGCCGCCTTCGCGGGCTACCGCCTGCTCGCCGGGCGTGCCCCGCAGGCGGCGGGCGAGATCGCCGTCACCGGTGGCGCGGAGTCGCTGGTCGGCCGGACGGTGGAGGTGGGCACTGCGGCCACCGGCACCGACACCGCGTCGCACGGCGTAGCCTCCGACGGCGCCGCCGCCTCCCTCGGCGAAGTCTCCGGCGCTACAGCCTCCGACGCCCCCGCGCCCGACGGGCCACGCCGCTACACGGTGGTCGGCGTCACCGACGCGCTCTGGTTCGAGAGCGCGGTCTTCTTCGGCGACACCGAGGCGCAGCGCCTCTCCCCCGGCGTCAACGCGCTGGTCACCGACCAGGACCCGGGGCGGCTCGCGGCCGCCGTCGCCGGACGGGCCGTGGTCCTCGGGGGCACGGACCTGACCCGGCTCGACCCCGACTCCACCGGCGGCGCGCAGGCGCTGGCCGACGCCCAGGCGATGGCCGGCAGTACGACCGGACTCGCGGTGTGCGTCGCGGTGTTCGTGGTCACCGCGACCTTCGCGTTCGCCGCCGAGCAGCGCCGCCGTGAGCTGGCGCTGCTGCGGCTGGTGGGTGCCTCGCCCCGGCAGGTGCGGCGCATGGTGCTCGGCGAGGCGCTGCTGATCGGGGTGGCGGCCGCGGCCGTCGGCTGCGTCCTGGCCCCGCTGGGGACCGTGCCGCTGCGGTCGTGGATGCTCGGCCACGGCGTGGCCCCGGACTGGTTCACCATCCCGATCGGCCTGCCGGCCCTGCTGGTCGCCTTCGTCCTCGGCGTGGCCGCGGCGCTGGCCGGCTCGGCCTCGACCCTGGTCCGGGTCTCGCTGGTCCGGCCGGTGGAGGTGCTGCGCGAGAGCGTGGTGGAGCGGCGTGCGATGACGCCGGTCCGCTGGCTGCTGGGGGCCGGGATGCTGGTCGGCGCGGTCGCCGCGGGGGTCGTCATCGCGCGCACCGAGCCGTACCTCGCGGCGAGCGCGCGCAAGTACGAGGCCGTCCCGGTGCTCTACGTCGGGGCGTTCACCCTGCTGGCACCGGTCCTGGTGCGTCCGGTCACCCGGCTGCTGGTCGGCCCGTTGCGCGGCTCCGCCAAGGCCGGCCCGCTGCTGGTGCGCGAGAACGTCCTCACCGCCCGGCGGCGGACGGCGGCCACGGTGGCACCGATCGTGGTGGCCGTCGGGCTGGTCGGCACGCTGCTGACGATGCAGCGGTCCGGTGACGCGGCGGTGCTCGCCCGCCAGCAGCAGGAGGTCCACGCGGCGGGCGTGGTCGTGCCGGGCGGTTCCGGGATCGACGCCGGGACGCTGGAACGGCTGGCGGCGGTCCCGGGGGTCCGGGTCACCCCGGTGACCTCGATGAACGTCCGGATCGGCACCGCCGCCGGCGACCAGATCGACTCGCTGAGCACCCTCGCGGTGCCCGCCGCGGCGCTGGGCACCACCATCACCCCGCCCGTGCGCTCCGGTTCACTCGCCTCACCGCCGGCGAACTTCCTGGTCATCGACGAGCACGCGGCCGAGTCGGACGGCCTCGCGGTCGGCGACCAGGTGGTGGTCCTGCTGCCGACCGGAGTGCGGGTGCCGACCGTCATCGCGGCGGTCGTGGCCCGCGGCCTGCACGGCGACGACACCTACCTGTCCGCCGCCGTGACCGGCGCACCGGCCCCGACCCAGGCCTACCTCGACTCCGAGACGGGCCGGGGGCGTCCGCTCGACGAGGGGCAGACCGCCGCGGTTCGCCGGGCGCTGACCGGCTCCGGGGCGCACCTCACGACCTACGACGCCTACCTGGAGGCGCGCCGCACGCAGGCCGCCGAGCAGACCGACACCGCGGCGGTGGTCATCCTGGGGATCGCGCTGGCCTACGCGCTGATCGCGGTCGCCAACACGCTGGTCATGGCGATGGCCGGTCGACGGCGGGAGTTCGCGCTGCTCGGCCTGGCCGGCGCGGTGCGCGTCCAGATCGTCAGGGTGGTCGCGGCCGAGTCCGCCGTCGCCGTCCTCGTCGGCACCGCCCTCGCGGCGGCGGCGACCGTCGCCGCGGCCGCGACCCAGCACGCCTCGCTGAGCCGACTCGTGCCCGACGCACCGACCGTCGTCCCGTGGTGGCAGATCGGCGCGACCGTCGCGCTCTGCGCCGTGGTCACCGTGGCCGCCGCCTCGTCGGCGACCGTCCGCGCGACCCGCGGGCGCGCGGCCGAGGCGGCGGGCGGGCGCGAATAGCGAAGCGGAGCGCTGATCTGACGGGCCCATCGGACGAGCCGACCGGACGGGACCGATCGGTTCCGCAGGTCGGTTCGGCTGACCCGGTCGGGCGACTGAGGAGGGGCGACCGGTAGGGAACACGTGGTGAATCAGTAGGGATCAGAAATCGGGTATCGCCGATCAGTTCGATACTGATAGCTTCCTCGACGTGGCAAAGCTGAACCAGATCATCGCCGTCGAAAAAGGCGTCAAGTCGAAGTCCTTCCAGGAGCTGACGCAGGCCCATCAGGATCTGCAGAAGCCCGCTCTGCTGGCCGGGATCTCCCGTGCGTACCAGCCCAAGGACGAGGAGGGCGAGCAGCTGCCTCCCGAGTCGACCCGGGTGCAGCTGAAGGCCGAGGACGTCCTGCGCTCCACCGCGGTGACCCTCACCCGGCTGTTCGACGTGACGGCCACCAAGGACTGGGCCAACGTCGGCGCGAGTGCGGACGTGGTCGTGGACGGCCAGGTGCTGCTCGCCCGCGTCCCGGTGCCGTACCTGCTCTTCCTCGAGAAGCAGCTCACGGACCTCTTCACCTTCGTGAAGAAGCTCCCGGTGCTGGACGCCTCCGAGTCGTGGAACCTGGACGCGTCCACCGACTCCTGGAAGACCGAGCCGGTGCGCACCATCCGGACCAAGAAGGTCCCGCGCAACCACGTCAAGGCCGAGGCGACCGACAAGCACCCGGCCCAGGTCGAGGTGTACTACGAGGACATCGCCGTCGGCTACTGGACCACCGTCAAGTTCTCCGGCGCGCTGCCGGCCCGTCGGGTGAACGAGCTCGCCGAGCGGGTGGAGAAGCTCCAGCAGGCCGTCAAGTTCGCCCGCGAGGAGGCCAACGCGGTGGAGGTCACCGACCAGCGGGTGGGTGACGCCGTCTTCGGCTACCTGTTCAGGTAGCCCCATGATCGCCCGCCCGGGGAGCCGGGCGGGTGCGCCGAGCACGTCACCTCGCCCGCCGAGCCGGGCGGGTGCGTTGCACGGCGCGCAAAGCTGACACTGATGTTGAAGCTGACCAAGGGGTCACAGTGGAGGTTCGAATCCTCCCCCCGGCACCACGGGCCGGGGTAGCCCAAGCCAGGCAGAGGCAGGCCCCCTCAAACTCAGATTCTCGCTCCAGTCTCAGCATTCGCCGCCGAACGCCGGATCGACCGGGTGCGGACGAATATCGACGAATGCAGGTTCAAGTCCTGTCTGTGCCGCTCCGTGGCACGGTAGTTCAAAGGTAGAACGCGTCGGTTTCAATCTGATCCGCGACCCTTAAACGTGCCGGTGTGCGCAATTGGGCGGCAAAAAGGGGCCCGGGAGCTGGCTACGCTCCCGGGTCCTCTCGCGTTTCCTGCGGCCGTCGGGCGGCGCCTGCCGTCGGGCCCGACGAGCTGCCGTCAGGCGTTGCGTACCGTCAGGCCCTACGTGCTGCCGTCAGGCGTTGCGTACCGTCAGGCGCCTCGTGCCGTCATGCGCCGGGCGGGGTGACGTAGCCGGTGACGGGCAGGCCCTTCGCACCGCCGGTCGCGTGCTCGGGGTCGAGGTGGCTGCGCAACGTGACCTTGTCACCGTAGTTGCCGTCGACGGTGTCGATCGTCCCGTCGCCGTGCACCGCGACCACGACGGCGACGTGACCGCCGGTCTCCCGTGGGGCCGGCTTGCCGTACACCACCAGGTCGCCGGGCTCGGGCCGGGCCGCGCCGCGGTCGTGCCACAGGTGGTGCTTCTGGCCCCAGGCGCCGACTCCACGACCGGTCAGGTCGGTCGGGACCTCCTTGACCCCGGCCTTGCGCCAGGTCCACTCGGCGAAGGCCGCGCACCAGGAGGTCCTGCAGGTGTGGCTCCCGCCCGGGAAGTACTTGTCGCACTCCGCGCTGCCCTCCCGCACCCCGACCTCGCCCCGGGCGACGGAGACGATCCGGTCGCGGAGCGCGGAGCCCACCCGCGTGGCGGGGGCACTGATGACGGCACTCGCGTCCGTGCCGCCGCCGGTGGCCGCGGCGTCCGCCGCGCCGGCACTCACGCCGAGGACGCCGCTGACGACGAGCGCGGCGACGAGCGTGCCGACGACGCGCCCCGTCCGGGCGAGGGGCACCGCCTGGGGCAGAGCACGGGACGAGGCGCGGTCCGTGCCGCGCTCCGTGGTGCGGTCCGTGGCGCGGCGGTGGTCCTGGTTCACGGGGATCACTCCTTCGGGTTCACTCCCCGCCCGGGCACGGCGAAGGAAGTCCCGGGCCGGGACGGGGATTTGGGAGGCGTCGGCGAGCGCCGACGGCAATCACCATGCCACCGGGCGGGGCGCCGTCGGTAGCCTGGGCCGGTCCCAGGTGTCCCAGAGCCCGCCCGTCCGTCCCACACGCCTGTGACCTGCACCGACGTGGCGGACTTGGGACGGCGGCGGGTCGCCGGGAAGGCGCGAGGAGGAGGCAGATGAGCGGCAGTCGGCCCACCCGGGGGCGTGCGATCCCCCTTCCGCACCCGCCGGACGTCCAGGAGTGGACCGGCCTGATCGCCACGCTGACGGCTCAGCTGGACCTGCAGGGGCGGTCACTGGAGAACCGGTCCACCAAGGCCGGCCGCCCGGTGGGCAAGAGCACCTGGCACCGCGTCCTGACCGGCCACACCCTGCCCTCGGCTCAGGTGCTCGACGTGATGCTCGGCAGCGGCCGGTTCACCGACGCGCAGCGCCGCTCGCTGCGCACCGCCTGGGAGAAGGCCGCCGACTGCCTCGACCGGACCGACAGCACCCGCCGCGCCGCCTCACCGGCCGCGCCGCCCGAACCGGTCGAGCCACCCGCCGCCCCGGCCACCGATTCACTGCCCACCACAGCCCGCCGCCCCCACCGCCAGGCCCGCGCCCGCCGGACCGCAGGCCGACTCACCGGCGCACTCACCGCCGCGGCCGCCTGCGCCCTGTTCGGCCTCCTCTGCCTCCTCGGCCTCCACCTCCTCGGCGGCTCCGCCCCCACGCCCGTCGAGGACTCCGCCGACGCCGTCGCCCCCACATCCCCCGCGTCTCCCACGTCCCCCGCGTCCCCGACGACGACCTCGGTTCCCCTGACACCCCCGTTTCCCCAGGCACCCCCCGCCACTCGCCCCGCCCCGGCCGGACGAGCCGCCCCGAGCACCCCCGCCACCGAACGGCCGCCCCTCGTCCAACCCGCGCCGGCCACCGAGCGCCCCGGCGTCGAGAAGGGCACGCTGGGCGAGGACAGCCGCTGCAGCCGCCCCTTCCAGGGCCCCGACGTCGTCACCTGGCGGGTCTGCGTCCTGGTGGAGGCCGACCGGGTCTC
Source organism: Kitasatospora sp. NPDC051702 (assembly GCF_040681575.1). Taxonomy (NCBI): domain Bacteria; kingdom Bacillati; phylum Actinomycetota; class Actinomycetes; order Kitasatosporales; family Streptomycetaceae; genus Kitasatospora; species Kitasatospora sp. NPDC051702. The sequence goes on along the minus strand of NZ_JBFAZB010000008.1, from coordinate 11,690 downwards.
CTTCGCCCTCAAGGTGACGAACCGGGCCAGCGCCCCCACCCGGGCCAAGGTCCACCTCGAGTTCGCCCGCGCCGGGACCATCCACCCCTGCCCGGGCGCCGCCACCGCCCACGTCATCGACCTCGACGCCGGCACCACCGTCCTCACCCCGCCCGCCGACTGCACCTCCGAACGCCAGCCCACCGCCCTCTCCTACCAGGCCCTCGGCCGGGTCGTCGCCGCCGACGCCACCGACGCCGCCTACAACGTCTCCCCCACCGCCAGCGTCTACCCCACCAGCCCCACCATCTGGCGCCCCGACCTCCTCGACTAGCGCGCGGCCAAGGGGTGTCGGCCCGTCGCGCGACGGCGTGCCCGGAGCATTCGCTGGCGAGGCCCGGCCCGCCGGGCGGCACCGCCGCGCCATCCGCGCCGAGGCCCTGCGGATCTGCGTGCCGTCGGTGCAGCGACGCGGGCAGGCCTGGAGCGAACGCGGGGAGGGCCGTCACAGCGTCAGGTTCCGTTCGGTTCGGTCCCGCGGATCGTCAGCCTCTGACGGACTTCACCTCATTGGCCCGAGGGGTTCCGGCGTGAGAGCCTCACGCTCATGGCCACTGAAACCGAGGTGGGCGAGCTGTTGCACCGACGTGGCTGGCGGACGGCGTTCACGGTCGCTGACAGGGTGAACGCGTGGGCCGCCCTGGTGAGTGCCGTCGAGCGCGGCTACGACGACGACATCTACGAGTACACCAACGACCTCTATTGCCGGAACTGGCTCCACGAGGCATGGCTCCTGCTGGACGACCACATCGTCCAGCTCTGGACTCCTCGGATCAGAGCCCTGGACGGGCGGTACCGGGCCGCGACCGTCGATGACGACGGCCAGGCGCTCGAGCAGTTCCACCGACTGCCCGGCCCCGACCTGTGGTGGTGGCGACGGCACCCCCGCGCCCTCACCGGGGACCTCGGGCGATCACTTCGCTCGGCCGGCGCCATCGACGGCGTCCCGTGACCGGCATGGCCCTCCGGCACCTCCGGCGACGGCCTGCCGCCGGTCAGGGCCGGGGGCGTCCGGCTTCCAGGGCGTCGGCCCGGGCCTGGAGGTCTGCCGCGATGGCGTCCCAGTCCGGGCCGTGCAGGTAGAGGCTGTGGGCCGCCTCGCGCAGCAGCTCCGGGTCGTCGGGGCGCTGGAGGAGGAGCAGGCGGTAGGCGAGGTTCCGGACCCAGACCGGCAGCTCGCCGTCGACGATGTGCGGGCAGAGTTCGCGGAGCATGGCGAGGATGGAGTCCGCGTCGGCGAAGGTCAGCCGCTCGACGAAGAGGAACTCCTCGTGGTTGCCGGCGCACTCGGGCGCGGGGCGGTACTCGTCGCCGAAGACGCACCGGGCGTGTTCCGTCAGGGTGGTGTGCATGCCTCGGAGCGTACGGCGCCGTGACCGACCGGGCGGAACCATCGGATCCGACGGACGGAACGTTCAGCGCGGCGCGAGGCCGTTGATCATCAGGGTGAGGGTGAAGTCGAACCGGTCGTGGCCCTCTCCGGCGGTGAGTTCGGCGGCGTGGCGGGTGGTGTGGGGGAAGGTCGCGGCGGGCAGGGCGGCGAAGCGGCGGAGCAGTTCGTCGCGGTCGAGGACCCAGGCGTCGTCCTCGTGCGCCGAGCGCTCGCGCACGATCGACAGTTCGAGGCAGTACGCGGCCACGTAGAGCAGGAGGGCGTCGACGGCCCAGGCGGCGGCCTGCGGGGCGATTCCCCCGGCGAGCAGGATGCCCAGCAGGCCTTCGTTGACGCGGATGGTCTCGAGGTCGGTGGGCGCCATGGCGAGGGCGGCCCGGGAGATCCCCGGGTACTTCAGGTACTGGTCGCGGATGCGGGTGCAGACGTCGCGGATCTGTTCCTGCCAGGCCGCGGGGTCGGGCCGGGGCAGGTCGAGCTCGGCGCAGAGCCGTCCGATGAGCAGGTCGTCGAGGTCGGCCTTGTTGACCACGTGGGCGTAGAGCGAGGCGGGCCCGGTGTCGAGTGCGCCGGCCAGTCGGCGCATGGTCAGCGCCTCGTAGCCCTCCGTGGCGATGACGCCGAGCGCGGTGTCGATGACCTGCTCGACGGTGATCGGGGCGGTGCGGCGCCGCCGCCTGGTGTCAGCGGGTTCGGCCTCGGGGTTGGGCGGCTGCTGTCGCGCCGCGCGTCGCTCTCTCGGGTTCACCCGACCATCATAGCTTGACACGAACGCTGTTCGTTAATAGAACGGTGTTCGTAACGAGAGACAGGAGCACGCCGTGAATCCGACCCAGGGCATCCAGCAGGACCCGAAGCACGATGCGAGCCCGGAGCCCGGCCCGGATCGGGACGCTGCTCGGGCTACTGCGCAGGGCACGGGCCCAGGTGGCGCCGAGACCGTGGACGTGACCGTCGTCGGCGCCGGGCCGGCGGGCCTCGTCCTCGCCGCCGAGCTGGCGCTCGCCGGGGCGGCCGTGCAGGTGCTCGAGCGGCGGACCGAGCCGGACGAGTCGATGAAGGCCGGTGGGATCAACATCCCGACGGCCGAGGCGCTCGACCGCCGCGGCCTGCTGCCCGCCGCCGAACGGGTGCAGCGGGAGCTGCTCGCGCGGATGGGGCCGCCCACCCGCCCCACCGACGCTCGGCAACGGCCCGCCGACGGTCGGCACCAGCCGGCTGCCGAACGGAAGGCGGGCGAGACGCGGTTCACCGGGCACTTCGCAGGCATGGTCCTCGACCCCGACCTCGTGGACTGGTCCGACCCCGACCTCGCCGACCACACCGCCGCCGCGGGCGCCCGCCTGGTGCCGCAGCGCGAACTCGAGGCGCTCCTGGCCGACCACCTCGCGCGGCTCGGCGTACCGGTGCGACGCGGAGTCGAGGTCACCGCGTTCGAGGACACCGGCGACGGCGTCCTCGTCGACACCAACGTCGGCCCCCTGCGCACCGGCTGGCTGGTCGGATGCGACGGCGGGCGCAGCACCGTACGCCGCCTCGCGGGCATCGGCTTCCCCGGCACCGACCCCGAACTCACCGGCCACCTGGCCGTCGTCGACATCGCCGACCCGGAGAAGCTCGCGAACGGCTGGGCGTGGTCCGCCCAGGGCGCGTACCGCTACGGGCCCCAGCCCGGACGGGTCGTCACCGTCGAGTTCGACGGCGCCCACCACGACCGCACCGCCCCCGTCACCCTCGACGACGTCCAGGCCAGCCTCCGCCGGGTCTCGGGCACCGACGTCACACTCACCGCACTGCGCGGAGCCGCCACCCGCTGGACCGACAACGCCCGCCAGGCCGCCTCCTACCGGTCGGGCCGGGTACTCCTCGCCGGCGACGCCGCGCACGTGCACTCGCCGTTCGGCGGCCAGGGGCTCAACCTCGGGGTCGGCGACGCCATGAACCTCGGCTGGAAGCTCGCCGCAGTGGCCACCGGACGGGCCCCCGAGGACCTCCTCGACACCTACGACGCCGAACGACGGCCCCTCGGCGCCTGGGTACTCGACTGGACCCGCGCCCAGATCGGCGTGATGCGCGGCGACGCCAAGTCCGCGGCACTCCGCGAGGTCGTGGCCGACCTCCTCGGCACCCCGTCCGGCGCCACCCACGCGGTCAAGAAGATCTCCGGGGTCACCCAGCACATCGACCTGCCCGGCGACCACCCGCTGATCGGACGGTACGCCCCCGACCTCCGGCTGAACGACGGCACCCGCCTCGCCGACCACGGCCACACCGGCGGATTCCTGCTGCTCGATCGCACTCCGGACGGCACCTTCGCCCGCCACGCCGCCCCCTGGGCCGGACGCGTGCGCCGCGTGGCGGACGAGGGCCCGTCGACGCCGGCGGGCGTGCTGGTACGCCCGGACGGCGTCGTCGCCTGGGCCTGCGACAGGGCCGACCCCGACACCGTCACCGACCTCGACGCCGCCCTCCGCCGATGGGCCGGCGCACCGCACGGGGTCGCGTACGAGCCGGCGGGGTGACCGATCGGACTGTCGACCTCCGGCGACGGGAATCGACGGCGCGCCGCACGGGCGCCGGACGCGGCCGCCCAAGTGGTGCGGTTCTCGGTACGACGGCCGCGACGCCGGGGACTGACGGCACCACACCGCCCTTGGACCGGACCACCCAGGGTCGACGTGGGCCGTGGGAGCGGGCCGTGGGAGCGGGCCGGGCCCGCGGGCCCGGCCACGTGGTCGGCTCAGCTGCTGATGAACTCGACGAGGTCGTGGGTGAACGCGGTCTCGAAGGCGCCCACCAGGCCGTGGGGGGCACCGGGGTAGACCTTCAGAGTGCCTCGGGGCAGCAGCTCGACGCTCTTCTCGGCGGACGCGGCAATCGGGACGATCTGGTCGTCGTCACCGTGGGCGACCAGGACCGGGATGTCGATCCGCTTCAGGTCGTCGGTGAAGTCGGTCTCCGAGAAGGCCTCGATGCAGTCGAGTGCACCCTTGAGCCCGGCCTGCATGCCCTGGAGCCAGAACTCCCGGCGCTTGCCGTCGGACACGGCCGCGGCGGGGCGGTTGAAGCCGTAGAAGGCCTCGCTCAGATCGTGGAAGAACTGGGACCGGTCAGCGGCGACGCCTGCACGGATGCCGTCGAACGCCTCGATCGGGGTGCCTTCCGGGTTGTCCTCGGTCTTGAGCATGAGGGGCGGGACGGCACCGAGCAGGACGGCCTTGCTCACGCGGGAGCTACCGTGGCGGCCCAGGTAGCGGGCGACCTCGCCGCCACCCGTGGAATGGCCGACCAGGACGACGTCGGTGAGGTCGAGCTGGGCGAGGAGCTCCGCGAGGTCGTCGGCGTACTGGTCCATGTGGTTGCCGTCCCAGGTCTGGGTGGACCGGCCGTGGCCGCGCCGGTCGTGCGCGATGGCGCGGAAGCCGGCCGAGGCGACGGCGACGGCCTGGTTCTCCCAGGCGTCGGCGTTCAGCGGCCAGCCGTGGGAGAAGACCACCGGACGGCCGGTGCCCCAGTCCTTGTAGTACATCTGCGAGCCGTCGGACAGGGTGATGTGGGGCATGGGCGTACCTCTCGATGACTGGTGGTGCGGGGATGACTGGTGGCGCGGGAGGGAAGGGAACGGACGCTGCGGGTCAGCGGTGCGTCCGGGTGTCGTGGATCTCCGCGAGGTATCCGCCCGGGAACTGCACCAGGGCGCTGTCACGGTCGGCCGTGGCGGTCGGTCCCCACCGGACCTGCGCCCCCGCGGCGGTGGCTCGGGCGAGCGTCGCGGCCAGGTCGTCCACCTGGTAGCCGGTCAGCTCACGGCCGAACGGGCTGGGCAGGTGGCCGTCAGTGGCCTGGACGACGGTGTTGCCGAACGGGCTGGTGATCCTGACCCGGCGGTAGGTGGTGCCGGGCATGCCCAGCTCGCTGCCGGGCGCGCGGTCGTCGTCGGAGACCACCGTGCCGCCGGTGAAGCGCAGGTAGCTGTGCAGGAACGCGGTGACGGCTCCGGTCGGGACGTAGAGGCGGTTCTCCGGGACGCTGGCCAGCGGCGGGTAGGAGGGCGGGGTGGTGTGCCAGTACAGCTGTGCGTCGATGCCACCTGGGAAGCGGACGATCGCGTCGCGCCCGATCGGATCCGCGAAGGGCTCGACGACCACGTCAGCACCGGCGGCACGGGCCCGGCGTACTCCCTGATCCAGGTTCTGGACCAGCCAGCCGGTGCGTTCGGTGCCGAAGCCGTAGGGCACCGGCGTGCGGTAGTCGAAGACCGAGAGCATTCCGACCGGCGAGTGGACGAGTTCGGAGACCGTCAGGCTGGGGGTGGGGGTCACGGTGACCAGCGCGGGCTCGGTGTGTGTTCCGCCGAACGTCGCCTCCCAGCTGCTGACGAAAGCCTCGACGGTGCCCGGCTCGAGGTAGACGTGGGTGCTGTCGTACTGCGCGCCCACGGCGATCGTGGAGGCGGCCGCGGGGGCCGGTGGTGCGGCCAGGCCCGCCGACGCCGTGCCGAGCAGGAGCAGCGCGGCGGCGACGACGGCCGACCGCGTCCGCGCGAATGGTTTCGGGCGCACGGGGATCCCTCCCTGGGGGCTGTGGGCCGGGCGGAGGAAGTCCGCCCTCCATCTCGCGATGAAACGTATCCGCCTGGCAGGAAGCGGAGTTGACCCTCCGCGCAAAGGCATGTCCTCACAGTGAGCGGCTGTCCGGGCGCGGAACCGCCGGACGCACCGCCCGTGAGGTCAGCGGTGCCGGAGTCCGCGGCGACCTGGCCGCCTCCCGCACCCACCTCCACCGCCCGCTCGTGGCGGGGCATGCGATGGCGACCGGCCGGACACCGAGGCAACGGTTCCACCGTCGTCGACCGCCGTCAGTGGTCAACCGGGAGTCGCCACTGGGGACCGGCCCGGTGCCCGGGCCCGGCGTGTGGTGATTCCGGGTGAGCGGGACGCGGCGCGTCGGCACGTTGGCGGGGCGGGCCCGCGGTCGGCGGCTAGGACGGAGGGATGCGACTTCCCTCACCGACCGCGCTCCTGGCGCTTCCGCTCGTCCTGCTCGCCGGCGCCGTCCACGGTGCCGCGCCCGTCTCGGCGGCGGCGCCCCCGACCGCCCGCCCCGCACCCTTCGCCCCGCCCGTCGCCGCACCGCCTCCCGTGGTCGCGGAAGCGCTGCCGGAGTACCGGTTCACCGGCGCGGGCTTCGACGCCTGCTCGGCCCCGTCCGCGGCGGCGATGTCCGCCTGGCGCACCGCCTCACCGTACGGTGCGGTGAACATCTACAGCAGCGGTAGTCAACGTCACTGTGAGCAGAAGCAGTTGACGCCGGAGTGGGTCGCCACCGTCCGGGCGATGGGGTGGAAGCTGGTGCCCACGCACGTCGGGCTCCAGGCGCCCTGCGCCGAGCGGGACGACAAACCGCTGCGGATCGACCCGGACCGGGCCGAGGAGCAGGGCGGCGAGGAGGCGGGCGAGGCGGCGGCGGCGCTGCAGGCGCTGGGCCTGGGGCCGGGCAGCCCGGTGTACCTCGACATGGAGGCCTATCCGACGGGCGACGAGGTGTGCAGCCGGGCGGTGGTCGACTTCACCGTCGGCTGGACCGAGGCCCTGCACGCGGCCGGGTACCGCTCCGGCTTCTACTCCAGCGTGAACTCCGGCATCGCGGACGTCGTCGCGGCCGCCCGGGACGGACGTGCGCCGATGCCCGACGCGATCTGGTACGCCCGCTGGGACGGCCGCCCCACGACCACCGGGCAGGCCGGGCTGCCCGACGATCTGTGGACCCACCACCGCATCCACCAGTACCGGGGCGGCGCCGACGAGACGTACGGCGGCGTGACCCTCAACGTCGACCGCGACGCGCTGGACGGGCTGGTGGCCGGCGGCAGCTGAGCCGTACCGGGCGGGGGGCGGGACCGGCCGCCCGCGAGCGCCCCCGCCCGGTGGCCGCGGTAGCCACTGCCGGACCATGATCCGCCCCCTTCGTCGGTGGGTCACGGCGTGGCATGCGCGCCCCTCGGCCGGTGGGGCCGAGGGGTTGCGCGTCGGCGTGGGCCGTCGGAAGCTCCGCCCCGCTCAGAGGCTGCGGGCGGTGACGTTGCCGTAGGTGGTGGTCGCGATGATGGTCAGCTGGGCGGCGGCCCCGTCGGTGTTGTGCAGCGCGTTGTGGATGCGGCCGTAGGAGGTGCCGGCGTCCAGGGTGGCGGACACGCCGCGGGCGGCGCCGACCGAGATGTCGCCGTGCTCGGTGTGCAGCGAGACGGCGCCGCCGGCAGCCTCGGTGACGGTGAGGTCGCCCTTCTGGGTGCCGAGTCGGGCGGGCCCGCCCAGGCGGCCGAGGTGGATGTCGCCGGACTGGAGGGTGAGGCGGGCGCTCGCCGTCTCGTCGAGGTCGACCGTGGCCTGTGCGCCCTCGAAGACGACGTCGCCGAGGCGTCCGGTGCCGCGCAGCTCGGCGAGGGCGGCCTTCGCCTCGATGTGGGAGCCGGCCGGCAGCTGGACGCTCACCTCGACCTGTCCGCCGTCGCCGAGGATCCGGTTCTGCGCCGGCGCGGCCTCGATGCGCAGGACTCCGTCGGCGTAGGCGATCCGGATCCGCTCGGCCGCCTTCACGTCGCGGTTCTTCGAGGCGTCCGCCGGGCGGACCTCGACCACGGTGTCGCTGCGGTCGGCAGCGGTGAGCCGGATGAGTCCCGCCGGGATGTCCAGGACGGCGGTGACGGGGGCGGGGGTGTCGAACTTCTGCATGATGTCTCTCCTGTGCTTGCGCTCGTCGTTTCTGACGATGGAAAAGCTACGTTGCTTTCCATATTCGGGCAACACTCTCGTTGCGACCGATCAGCATTTGCGCAGGTAAAAGCGCGTAAATCGTTGCAACGCTCCTGAATCTAACGCAACGACAGGCTGCTGCCCGTTGCAGTCGACTGGCGATGAACGCTACGGGGTGACGGCTGTGGCACGCGGGTGGCGGCCCTCTCCGAGCGCAGGCAACCGACCCTCGCCGGAACGCGTCTCGATCTGTGGCGGCGTCAGAGGCCTTTGCGCGTCGCCGCCGTGCGGGCCGCACCGTGCGGCCGCGAGGATCAGGAGCCCTTCATGCCGGACCAGGACGACGTGACCGCCTCCGCCTGGCCGCCCGCCCCGATCAGGACCGAACGGCTCGTGCTCCGCGGGTCCGAGGCCCGGGACCGCGCCGCCTTCATCGAGCTGTTCGCCTCGCCGGAGGTGGGCACCCACGTCGGTGGCGCCCGGCCGCGGGACGAGCTCGAGCGCGCGATGCCCCGGGTGCCCGGGCGGCGCTTCGGCTTCTTCGCGGTCGAGCTCGGCGGCGCGATGATCGGCATGATCACGCTCGACCCGCGCGACCCGGGGCGTCCGGGTCACGTCCGGCCGGAGGGCGGGGAGACCGAGCTCGGCTACATGTTCCTGCCGCAGACCTGGGGGTACGGGTACGCCTCCGAGGCGTGCACGGCGGCGCTCGACTGGTTCACCGGCGTGTTTCCGCGCGAGCCGGTGGTGGTCTGCACCCGGACCGCCAACCGCGCCTCGATGCGCGTCGCGGCGAAGCTGGGGTTCACCGAGGTGGCACGGTTCGAGGAGTACGGCGCCGGGCAGTGGTTCGGCGTACGGTCCCCGGTCACGCCGTCGACATGACCTCACGCACACGAGGACACGGGCCTCTCCCGGGCGGAGCGACCCGGCCGCCGCCCCGGCTGCCGAACCGGCAGCGACCGGACGGCCCGGCCCGGTCCGCCATGACTGACGCGCCGTGGGCCGCCGCGCGACGCGCACCTCGCAGTCAGACGCGCACCTCGCAGTCAAATGACTGATGTGCGCCCGATGCGGTTCGGCGAGAGTCGGGGTCGCCGGGTGTTCCCCGGCGGCGGGCACGGGGGCGTGCCCGCGCGTTCGTCGACGTACGAGATCGAGGAGCACCAGGATGACAACCAGTCAGCGGCCGGTCGGAACGTGGAGGACGGCCGTGGTCGCCGGGGCCGCGGCCCTCGCCGTCACCGGAGGCATCGCCGCACCGGCCGGCGCGGCGCCCGCCTCGAGCTCGGCGGCGGACCGCCTGGACATCGCGAACGAGGCCCGGTTCGGCGACGTGCAGCTGGGCGAGCCGGCGCACCCCCGGGACCACCCGGGCGGGCGCCCGCTGATCAAGCACTACTGGGTCGCCAAGCTCGGGTACGCCGCCGTGTCCGCCCTGAACCAGCGGACCAACTTCGGCTGGCAGCGCAACTACAAGGACTGGACGGTCGCCATCGTCGGCAACGACATCCAGGGCAAGCGGGTCACCGTCTACACCAAGATCACCAACCTCTACTACGGCGAGGGCGGCGTCATCGGCGCCCAGACGGCACCGACTCAGCAGGTGCTGATCGCCCAGAACACCATCAAGGCCCAGAGCGTCGACGTCGTCACCGAGATCGTCAACGTCCACGTCATCAGCCCCAAGTGGGAGGACGTCTTCAGCGCCGACTGCCGCGCCCAGGAGGACCTCCGCAACGCGGTGAAGGCGCAGCTCGCCTGCACGATGGGCTGAGTCGCAGCCGAACTGCCGGGGTGGCGTGGCTCCACAGCGGGGCCACGCCACCCGGGCCGACGCGGGAGGAAGCGGCTGCCCGGTCCGGCGTCAGTGGCGGGTGCTACGTTCCGTCCGTCGTGACGACGGAGGGATTCCCGATGCAGGAGATCTGGGCGCGGATCGAGGCCGCGCTCGGGCGGATCGCCCCGGAGGTGGTGGCCGCGATGCCGCCCGGTGCCACCGAGGAGGAGATCGCGGCCGTGGAGGCCGTGATCGGGGTGGAGCTCCCGGAGGACGTCAGGGAGTCCTACCGCTGCCACGACGGCCTGCCGGGGGTCCTGATCGGCTGGCACGACGCGCTCCACTCGCTCGCCGCGATGGCGGACGACTGGCGTGAGCGGGTCGTCGACGCCGGGGACCCGCCGTGGGACGAGCGGGAGGAGGACGGCGTGATCCGCCGCGACGTCGCCTGGTCCGCCGGGTGGATCCCCGTCATCGGGATCGGCAACGGTGACGTGATCTGCATCGACCTGGATCCGCCCACGCCGGAGCGTCGCGGTCAGATGATCGACTGGTCGCACGAGGGCTGGCGGGCCCGCTACGAGAGCGCCGGTCTGCGGGAGTTCCTGGAGCGCTTCGCCGCGGACCTGGAGGCCGACCGCTACCAGGTCGGCGGGACGGGCGGCGCACGGGGCGACGGTGGCCTGCCACTGGTGATGCTCAAGGACTGAGGACGGTCCGGCGGCCGGGGGTGGTCGGGGTTGGCCTCGCGCCCTCCGACTGCGCGGGATCGGGGCGGTGGCGACCGGGCCGCGGCTTCCCGGGGCGGGTCGGGGGAAGCGCAGGTTCTGGTAGGAGCAGGGTCCGCTGGTGCCGCTGCCGGTGACCGTCCAGCCGCCGGGCACGGCGTAGCCGTAGACCCGGCCGCCGGGCATCGCGCAGGCCACGTCGGCGGTGGCCGTCGCACCGTGGGGCGCGCCCTGGAGGTAGACGACCTGGGAGGTCTGGGCGTCGCCGGACACCGCCACCAGCACCCAGCCGGCCGGGACCGCGGTGTTCGCCAGGACCGCCACCCTGGCCAGGTACGGTGCGCCACCGAGGTACTCGATGGTCTTCTGGCCGGTCGACTGGCTCTGCCCGATCACCGCCCAGCCCGCCGGGACGGGGTCGTACAGGCCGATCCGGGTCTGCGTCCAGAAGGGCGGACTGGCCGCGGGCGAGGCGGCGGCGGCGACCGGCCACAGCAGCGCCGCCAGGGCGACGGCACAGGCGGCCAGGGCAGGGGCTCTGCGGACGGAAGTGCCAGCACGCACGGGGGACTCCTCAGCGCTCGGGAACGGGCGTCAGCCGATCCGTTCGGCCCGCCGCGTTCGACACGGCCTCCGGTCACGAAAACCCTCTCGCAGCCACTGACGAAGCATCAATGCTCTTTGATTCAAGGTAAGTTCAACTCACCAGGCGGGTACGCGCCGCTCTCCTCACCGACACCCGCGCCGCTCACCCGGCCTCGCCCCAGGACCCGCATTCGGACCTACACGGGGCGAAGTGCATCACCAACAAGGGCAACTCCATGGCGAACGGCACCTGGATGACCCTGTGGGCCTGCAACTCGGACTGGAACTACGCGCAGTCCTGGCAGATCAGCCTGTGACGCCGTAGCCCTGCTGCGCGCAGCGGTCCGCCGACGTGTGCGTCACCGACCTCTACCTGGAGAAGGTGACCGGCCCGGACACCTACCAGGTCGACG
>NZ_JBFAZB010000007.1:173161-218612 GCF_040681575.1 Kitasatospora sp. NPDC051702 | reverse complement strand
GGCCGGCGGCGGGCGGGCGCCCCCCCCCCCCCGGGGGGGGGGGGGCCCCCCCGGCGGAACGCGGCGGCCCCCGGCGCGGTCGCACCTGGGCCCCGGCCGCGGTGCGGTGCCAGACTGGTGATGAGCGACGGGAGGTCGCCATGGGGCTCTACAACGACCAGATCGTCCCGCGGATCATCAACGTGGCCTGCGGCATGAAGGAGGCCGACCGGCTCCGGAGCCGGGTCTGTGCGGGGCTGGGAGGCGAGGTCGTCGAGATCGGCTTCGGTTCCGGGCTCAACGTCCCCTTCTATCCCGAGGCCGTCACCAGGGTGGACGCCGTCGAACCCTCCGACGTCGGCTGGAAGCTCGCCGGCAAGCGTCTCGCGCAGACGGACGTCACCGTGCGCCGGGCCGCCCTCGACGGCCAGTCACTGCCCTTCCCGGACGACAGCTACGACGCTGCCGTCTCCACCTGGACCCTGTGCACCATCCCGGACGCCGCCGGCGCCCTGCGCGAGATCCGGCGGGTGCTCCGGCCGGGCGGGACGCTGCACTTCGTCGAGCACGGGCTGGCGCCGGACGCGGACGTGCGCCGGTGGCAGCGCCGCCTCGACCCCCTGCAGCAGCGGCTGTTCGGGGGGTGTCACCTCACCCGGAGGATCGCCGACCTGCTGATCGGCGCGGGCTTCACCATCACCGAACTCGACGTCTTCTACGAGAAGGGCGCGCCGAAGGCCATGGGCGCCGACTCCCTCGGCATTGCGGTCTCCCCGGCCTGAGGCGGCAGGTCGCCGGTCCGAGGCGGACCGCCCCGCCGGGCCGCCCGGGGCCGCCCGGCCTGAGGCGGCCCGACCGGGTCAGGCCGCTCCGCTCACGCCGGGCGCGACGAAGCGCCGGTGGAGGGGGGAGAAGCTGGTCTCGGGCTCGCCCGTGATGCCCGCCTGCCGGACCGCGGCCGCGAGGCGTTCGGCGAAGAAGCGCTCGAAGTCGGCGCGCGAGGTCCACACGTCCACGACGTGCAGCGCGCCCGACTCGAACCAGGCCACGTGCATCAGGGCGCCCTCGGGGGTGCGTTCCTCCCAGCCCACCGCCTCGCGCGTGGCGTCGTACTGCTCGGGTGTGACCCCGGCCCACCGCATCGACATGACCTCGGCCATCGTGGACACCTCGTTCCCGTCGATCCGTGCGTACCTCCAGCACACCGCACACCACCACCGGCTGCATCCGCAGCCCGGTTCGTTCCGCGGGCCCGTCCCTCCCGGGTCAGGACGGGGGATGCGGCCGGTCGGCGACGGTGAGGAGGGCGTGGACGGTGGCGGCCATGGTGTGGCGGGCCCGGTCGGGGGTGAGGCCGGTGCTGCGCCAGTGGTGCCAGGCGCTCCAGGTGGTCACCGCGTCCAGGCCGTTGAGGAGGTCGGTGCGGGCCGGCTCGGGCAGCGGGTCGAGTTCCGTGGCGAAGACCTGGGTGAGCCGCAGGCGGGCGAAGTCCAGCATCTGCTGGACGGCCTCCTGGATCCGCGGGGAGGGGTTCTCCAGGCGCATGATCGCGAGCCGGGCCGGGGTGACGCCCTCCAGGATGCGGGCGCGCTGCTCGGTGAGGGTGGCCACCCGTGGCGCGCGCGGTCCGTCCGTGGGCAGCGGGCCGATCTGGGCGGCGAGTTGTTCCAGGCGCCGGTTGACGGCGACCTCGGCCAGCTCGGCCATGTCGGAGAAGTGGTGGAAGACCAGTCGGCGGGAGACGCCGGCCCGCTCGGCCACCTTGTCGGCGGGGAAGAGCGCCTGGTTCTCGTCGAGCAGTGACAGCACCGCGTCGGCGATCCGCTCGCGGGTCTGCCGCCCGCGTTCCGTGCGTCCGTCGGCCCCGGGTGCGGCGGCTCGGCTCGGCTTCACGCGGCTCCTCCACCCTCGCGTTGACATTTTTGCACCGTGAGTGCAAGTGTACGCGTTGCACGCTGAGTGCAATGAGTTTGGCGGGGGTTCCGCACACCCCGCCGCCGTACGAAGGGCGGTTCGCCGCAGATGTTCACCGGTGTCGGGCGCTGGTGCGCCCGCAGACCCAAGCGCGTGGTCGCCGCCTGGCTGCTCCTCCTCGCCGCCGCCCTCGCGGCGCTCGCCGTCTTCGGCCGCGTCACCAGCGAGGCCGTCAACATCCCCGGCAGCGACAGCCAGACCGCGCGCGACCTCGGTGACCGGGCCTTCCCCGGCTCGGCCTCGGGCAAGCAGCCCGTCCTGCTGCACACCGCACCCGGCGCCGCCCCGCTCACCGCCGCCGACACCACCGCCGCCGTCCGCACCGCCGCCACCGCGATCGCCGCGGTGCCGCACGTCGTCGCCGTCACCACGCCCTACGACCCGGCCGGCACCGGGGCCCTCAGCGCCGACGGCCACACCGGCTACCTCTCGGTCGACCTCGACGTCACCGGCCGCGAGGTCACCCCCGACACCACCCGCGCGGTGCTCGCCGCAGCGGCCCCCGCCACCGCCGCGGGCATCGAGGTCACCCCCGGCGGCTACCTGGCCGCGGCCGTCGACAAGGGGAGCACCGGCCGCAGCGAGGCCATCGGCCTCGGGGCCGCCCTGGTCGTCCTCGCCCTCACCCTCGGCAGCCTGGTCGCCGCCGGACTGCCGCTGATCGCGGGGGTGATCGGCCTCGGCATCGCCCTGCCCGTGCTCGGCCTGGTCGGCCACCTGATGGACGTGCCCGAGGCCGGCGAGACCATCGCCGCCATGATCGGCCTGGGCGTCGGCATCGACTACACCCTCTTCGGCCTCACCCGCTTCCGGGAGCTGCGCGCCGCGGGCGTCGGCATCGAGGAGGCCGCGGTGCGCACCACCGCCGGCTCCGGCAAGTCCGTCGCCTTCGCCGGCAGCGCCGTCGTCGCCGCCCTCGCCGGCCTCGCGCTGGGCGGACTCCCGCTGCTGTACGCCCTGGCCCTCGCCCCCGCGATCGCCGTGGTCACGGCCCTGGGCGTCAACCTCACGCTGCTCCCGGCGCTGCTCGTCCTGCTCGGCGCCCGGCTGACGCCCCGGCCGGCGGCGCCCGCCGAGCCCGGGCGCCCGCGCGGCTGGGGCCGGATCGCGGCCCTGGTCGCGGCCAGGCCGTGGCCGCTGCTGCTGGCCGGTCTCGCCCTGCTCGGAGCCCTCGCAGCCCCGGCGGTCCACCTCCACCTCGGGCAGCTCGACGGCAGCAGCAAGGCGGGCGGCACCATGAGCCGCACCGCGTACGACCGGATGGCCGCGGCCTTCGGCCCGGGCGCCAACGGCGTGCTCCAGGTCGTCGACGTCCTCCCCACCCCGGCGCAGACCGCCGGGGGAGCGGGCGACCCGCGCCTCGCCGCCGTGACGGCCGCGCTGCGCGGCGCGCAGGGCGTCGCCGTCGTCGGTCCGCCCGCGGTGGCCGCCGACGGACGCACCGTCCGCTGGCAGGTCACCCCGACCACCGCCCCGACCGACCCCGACACCACCGCGCTGGTCCACCGGCTGCGCTCCGAGGTGCTCCCCGCGGCCACCGCCGGCAGCGGTCAACAGCTCCACGTCGGCGGCACCCCGGCTGCCCAGGCCGACCTCAACGCGCGGATCTCGCAGCGGATGCCGCTCGTCGTCGGCTTCGTGCTGACCGTTGCGGGCCTGCTCCTGCTGCTCGCCTTCCGCTCGCCGGTCGTCGCGCTGAAGGCCGCCGTGATGAACCTGGTCTCGGTCGCCGCCGCGTACGGGGTGCTCACCGCGGTGTTCCAGGACGGTCGGGGCGCCCGACTGATCGGGCTGGAGGGCGCGGTGCCCGTCCCCGGCTACGTGCCGCTGCTGATGTTCGCGGTGCTCTTCGGGCTCTCCATGGACTACGAGGTCTTCCTGCTCAGCGCCGTGCGCGAGGCGTACCTGCGGCAGGGGGACAACCGCCGCGCCGTGGTGGAGGGCCTCTCCCGGACCGGACGGATCATCAGTTCGGCGGCCCTGATCATGGTCGCGGTGTTCCTCAGCTACCTGCTCTCCGACGACCCGGTGGTCAAGATGTTCGGCATCGGCCTGGCCACCGCCGTCGCCCTGGACGCCACCGTGGTCCGCGGCCTGCTGGTGCCCTCGACCATGGTCCTGCTCGGCGACGGCAACTGGTGGCTGCCCGCCTGGCTCGACCGGCTGCTCCCGCACGTCGACATCGAGGGCGACGGCCACCTCGAGCACCCCGCCCCGGCGGAGGCTCCCGTCGACCCCGCCCCCGCCGTCCGCTGACGCCCGCGGCCCCCCGGCTCCCAACCCCCGACCCCCAACCCCCGACCCCAGTCCCGAACCCGTTCCGGAACCGACCCGATCAGGAGCACCACCCCATGCACGCACGACTCCGCCGCGGCCTGCCCGCACTGATGGCCGCCGGCCTGACTGCCGGAGTGCCCCTCCTCACCGCACCCCCCGCGCACGCCGGGACGGACTGCGGGCGGGGGCCGGTCCAGTACTCCGTCGACGGCGGTGCGCACTGGACGGCCGACGCGTCGATGCCGGCGGCCTCCGGCACCGTCCAGGTCCGGCTGGCGGGCGTGCCGACCGCGGGTTGCGACTACCACGTCTCGCTGGGCTCGTACGCGACCGAGGGCGCGACCTGGGCCACCTCCGGAGCGCACACCCTGCTCGGCTGGGCGACCACCACGCTCACCCGTGACCACTACCGCGCGACGCTCGACATCGGCGACCGACTTCCGCCGTGCTACGGGGAGTTGGCCCTCCATGCGGGAGGCGAGAAGTACGACGGCGCCGACGGCGACCACCCGCTGCCGCACTACCCGGACGAGCCGTACTCCGGCTTGCTGATCGCCTCGTGGAACGGCGGAACGGCCTGCCCGCCCAAGCCCACCGGCGGCCCGACGACCGCTGCCCCGGCGCCGACCGTCACCCCGGCGCCGACCGTACCCACCGCGACCCCGGTACCGACGACCGCGCCGACCGCCGGCCCGACCGCCACACCGACCTCGCCCGCAACCGCCACCGCGACCCCGACCCCGACCGCCACCACGACCCGGGCGGCGCCGTCGGTGACCTCCCCGCACCCGTCCCAGCCCCCGGCCACGCCCGCCGCCGCGCTGGCCTCGACCGGAGCCGACGACGGCTCCCTCGCCGTCACCGCGGTCGCCGCCGCCGCGCTGCTCGCCGCCGGCGGTGCGGCGCTGCACGCCGCCCGCCGCCGCTCCGCCCGCCGCTGACGACACGTCGACGGGCCCGCGAGCCGGGGGGCTCGCGGGCCCGGACGGGGATTCCGGCGGCTACTTCTCGCTGAAGACCAGGTCCTCGATCGGGCGGGTCATCCGGAGCGTTCCGTCGGTGACCTCGACCACGTGCTGGAGACCGATGACGCGCTTCTTCCGGTCCTCGGGGAGGGTGAACTCGTCGCCCCCGCCGGCCAGGAAGGCGGACAGGCCGCCCAGGCCCGGGCCGAAGACGCGGACGTAGTCGGCGAGTCGGCGGAACAGCTTGGGCAGCAGGACGAGGTCCTCGGTGATCGAGTCGAGGTTCTCGATCTTCGCGCCGGTGGTGGTCACGTCGTTCAGCCAGACGCTGTGGGGGGCCTTGGCCGCCCGCGCCTGCTGCGCGGTGGTGGTCAGGTCGGCCCGGAGGTCCTCGGGGAGGTTCGCGTAGAAGGTGGGGTAGACCAGCCCGAGCGAGAGCAGGTGGTGGTTGGCGGTCGCGTGCAGCATGTCGACGGTGACGTCGAGGTGGGAGCCGCTCCGCGCGGGCTTGGCGGCGGCGCCGACCTTCGGCGCGTCGCCCCGGCCGAGCAGGGCGACGCAGCGGCCGAAGAGGTCGGCGCCGCCGGTGAGGAGGTAGCCGGGGGCGGCCGCGGGCGTGGAGGAGGTGACCTTCTCGTCGTCGTCCTGCACGACCTGGCTGAAGCCCAGCCAGCTCAGCAGCTCGTCGCGGGCAGCGTGCGCGCCGAGCCCGAGCGGCTGGTGCACGAAGTCGCCGACGCCCTGGTAGTGGGTCTCCAGGGCGTCGATCCCGTCCAGCCGGATGGAGACGCCGCCGTTCTCGTCGCGCTTGACGCGGTGCAGGCCGGGCAGGTCGCACCAGAACGCCGGGTCGTAGGGCACGAAGTGGACGGTGTCGCCGTCGGGGCGGTCCCCGACGATCCGGTACGAGCCGGTGATGAGCAGCATGGACATGTGTGCCTCCCGAGTCCGATCGGGTGCTCATTGTTCCTCTTTGTCCGAACCATCGGTGGGAGCCCGGGCCGGTGGCCTCGCCGAGGAATCGTCAGGGACCGCGACGGACGGACCGTCAGCGGGGCGGGATGATCCCGGTCAGCCAGGTGAAGGTCGGGACGACCAGCGGCTTCCAGGTCGAGGTCAGGTGCGGGCCGGTGGTCTCGAACGGGGTGACGCTGGTCGGGCTCTTCGCCGCCCGCTGCAGGGCGGTGGCGTCCTCCAGCCCGTCGCCGCGCCGGCCGGTGACGTAGAGCGCGACGTTCGGCGGAGTGGCGGCGTGGGTGAGGATGTGCAGCGGGTTGTCGGCCTCGCGCAGCTTCGGGTCCTTGGCGGTCAGCGAACTCGGCTCGCCGGCCGGGTCGTTGTAGCCGGACATGCTGATCGCGGCCCGGTACCGGTTCGGGTGGGCGAGCGCGAGGCGCAGGGCGCAGTGGGCGCCGGCCGAGTAGCCGGACAGGGCCCAGCGGTCCGCGGTGGTGTCGGCCCGGAAGTTGTCCACGATCATCTGGGGCACGTCCCGCGCGAGCCAGGTCTCGGCGTTCACCTTGCCCGGGACGTCGGCGCAGCCGGTGTCGTTGCCGGCGAGGAGGGAGACCCGCGGTGAGACCAGGATGAACGGCGTCACCTGGCCGGACTTCATGAGCGGTTCGAGCTGCTTGGTGGCGTCCATGGTGTCGCCGAACCAGGCGCTGGAGGAGCCGGGGTAGCCGACGAGCAGTTCGACCACCGGGAAGGTCCGGTCCTTGTAGGCGGGGTCGTCGTACTGCGGCGGGGTCCAGACCAGGACCTCGCCGTCGACTCCGGAGAGCCGGCCCTTGAGGTCGGC
This sequence comes from Kitasatospora sp. NPDC051702, assembly GCF_040681575.1. Lineage (NCBI taxonomy): Bacteria > Bacillati > Actinomycetota > Actinomycetes > Kitasatosporales > Streptomycetaceae > Kitasatospora > Kitasatospora sp. NPDC051702. The sequence continues at coordinate 211,616 of NZ_JBFAZB010000007.1, read as the reverse complement.
CTGCTTCACGCTCCTCGGCACGGCGTCGGAGTCGGGTGCGTGGAAGGCCTGCGGGACCTTCGGGGCGGGGCTGCCGGAGGCCCCGGGGGCCGCGGCGCGGTCGCCGGCCAGGCCCTCGTCCTTGGGGGGTACGGGCACCGCCCGCACGTGGCTGGCGGTGCCCAGCAGGTCGCCCCAGCTGTCGTAGAGCTGGTTCTGGTCGTTGACGACCACGAAGACCATGGCCACGGCGGTGACCTGGCAGAGCAGCACGGTGCCGAGGTAGGAGAGCGCGCGCAGCGGCGTGCGCCGCCCCTGTGCCGTCCGTCCCGGTCCGAGGAGGGCACCTCTGCCCAGCCACTGCGCCATCGCCAGCGCGATCGAGGCCGCGAACAGGGCGATGGTGAGGAGGAGGAAGGGGGTGCCAGTGAGGTTCATGCGTTCGTGCCCGGTTCCTGTGCCGTCCGGGCCCGTGTGCCCGGTCTCGTGGGAGACGGTGGGAACGGCCGTTCGGTTGCCGGTTCCTGTGAGTTTCCTGGGAGGGGGTGACCCCGCGGGACCGGCCCGGAGCAGGCCCGGGGTCGCCCGGACAGCCCACCCCGGGGTGCCGGGCGGCGCGCGGTGCGCAGCAATGGTGCGAGACGCGCTATCCCGAGGGACAGGTGGTCATGACACGTCGCCCGAACATCCTGCTGATCGTGACCGACGAGGAACGGGCCGCGATACCCCGGCCGCCGGGCTTCACGCTGCCCGCGCGGGCCCGGCTCGCCGAGCGGGGCACGACCTTCGAGCGCTACTACACCGCCTCGGCGATGTGCAGCTCCGCCCGGTCCGTGCTCTACACCGGTCAGCACCTGCCGCTCACCGAGATCTACGACAACGACAACATGCCGTACATCCGCCCGCTCGACCCCGGGCTGGGCACCCTCGGCACGATGCTGCGCGGGGCCGGCTACCACTGCACCTACCAGGGCAAGTGGCACCTCTCCAACGCGTACCGGACGCCGGAGCGCCCCGGACCGACCACGGACGCCCTGGAACCCTACGGCTTCAGCGAGTTCAACGACTGGGGGGACATCGACGGCGGCGCCTGGGCCGGGCTCAAGCTCGACCCGGTGATCGCCGGCCAGGCGGTGAAGTGGCTGCGCAACCGGGCCCCGGCGGTGGCGCCGGACCAGCCGTGGTTCATGGCCGTCAACTTCGTCAACCCGCACGACATCATGAGCTTCGACTACGGGGGCCGGCCCGCGATCGACATGCCGCCCGAACTGGCCCGCGCCTGCGTGCTCAAGGCCGCGGCCGACATCCCGCTGTACCGCAAGCGCTGGGAGTTCGACCTGCCGGCCACGCTGCGCGACGACCTGAGCGGCGCGGCGCCCGCGGTGGCCGAGTACGCGCGCATGCTCGACACCGTCTTCGGCCCGGTGGCCGGCGACCGGCACTGGTACGACGGCCTGAACTTCTACCTCAACGCGATCCGCGACGTCGACCGCAGCATCGAGCACGTCCTCGACGCGCTGGACGCCTCCGGGCAGGCCGACCACACCGTCGTCGTCCTCACCGCCGACCACGGCGAGATGGCCGGCTCGCACGGCCTGCGGCAGAAGGGCCCGCTCCTGTACGACGAGAACCTCCACGTCCCGTTCGTCCTGAGCCACCCCGACTCCGCCGGCGGGGCGCGAACCCAGGCGCTCGCCTCCGCGGTCGACCTCGCGCCGACGCTGCTGGACTTCGCCGGCGTCGACCCCGCCGAGGCCGCCACCCGCCACCCCGCGCTCAAGGGGCACTCGCTGGCCCCGGCCCTCGACGGCGGCAGCGTCCGTGAGGGCGTGCTGGCCGCCATCGAATCGGTGCTGGCCCTGGACGCGGACTTCTGGTTCGAGTTCGCCGACCCGCGGGCCCCGCAGCGGATCCAGGCCGGCGAGCTCCGCCCCGACTGGAGCAAGCGCGGCTTCCTGCGCGGCTACGTCGACCACCGGTACACCTTCGGCCGGTACTTCTCCCCGCTCGACCCCAACCGGCCGGCCGACCCGGAGTCCCTGTACGCGCGGAACGACGTGGTGCTCTACGACCGGGCCGCGGACCCCGGCGAGACGCGCAACCTCGCCGCCGACCCGGCGCACCGCGAGCTGGTCGCGCAGTACAGCACCCGGCTGGAGGACCTCATCACCGCCGAGATCGGCACCGACACCCGGGCCTGGGTCACCGAACGGCCGCGGCTGCTCGGCTGGCCCACCTGGCACGGCGACACCGACCAGCCCGCGGCCGCCCCGGCGGCCGCCGCCTCCCACTGAGAAAGCAGGACACCGCCATGCACACCCACGTGAACCTCGCCGCCGACTACCCGGTGCTCGACATCTTCTGGACCACCTGCCTGATCTTCATCTGGATCCTCTGGTTCATGCTGCTCTTCCGGGTCTTCGGGGACCTCTTCCGGGACGACTCGCTGAGCGGCTGGGCCAAGGCCGCCTGGGCGATCTTCGTCCTGATCCTTCCGTTCCTGGGCGTCTTCGTGTACCTGATCGCCCGGGGCAAGAGCATGGGCCAGCGCGAACTCACCGAGGCGAAGGAACGCGAGGAGCAGTTCCGCACCTACGTGCGGGACACCGCGAGCGCCCCCTCCACCACCGACGAGCTGGCCAAGCTCGCCGAGCTGCACAGCAGCGGCAAGCTCACGGAGGAGGAGTACGCGGCGGCCAAGGCCAAGCTCCTCGGGTGAGCGGCCGGCCTCCCCGGGTGAGCGCCTCCGCGCTCCCGCCCCGCGCGGCCGTGGGCCCTCACCTCCCCGGGAGCAGGGACCCCGGATCGCGGCGCGTCGGTCGCCGCCGCAGGATGGAGGGAAGCGGGCCGGGATCGCCGGCCCGCGGACGGCCCCGCGGGGCCGTGGTCCGGCACCCGTCCGTCGACGGCGTGCCGGGCGGCAGGGCAGGCGCAGGGAGCACGGCATGAGCGCGAGCGATCCGGCCATCGACTACCGGGCGGTGTTCCACGCCCTGCCCGGCATGGTGGCGCTGCTGACGCCCGAGCTGGTGTACGCGGACGCCAACGAGGACTTCGTGCGCAACTCCGGCCGCTCGCTCGCCGAGCTGGTCGGCCGCAACGTCTTCGAGGTCTTCCCCGACAACCCGAACGACCCCGCGGCGACGGGGGCCAGGAACCTCGCGGCCTCCCTCGGCCGGGTGCTGGCCGAGGGGGAGCGGGACACCATGGCGCTGCAGCGCTACGACGTGGAGTCCCGGGAGCTTCCCGGGGAGTGGCAGGAACGCTACTGGAGCCCGATCAACGCCCCGGTCCTCGACGCGCAGGGCCGCGTCGTGCTCGTGGTGCACCGGGTGGAGGAGGTCACCGAGCTGATCCGCGCCCGGTCCCGGTCGGCGGGCGACCGCTCCCGGGTCCTGGAGGCGGAGCTGTACACCCGCTCCCGCGAGCTGCAGCAGGTCATCGAGCGGCTGCGGCTGGCACACGCCCGGGAACGGGAGGTCGCCCTCGCCCTGCAGGAGGCGATGCTGCCGGCGCCGCGCCTGGTGGGCGACCACCAAGTCGCGGTGCGCTACCAGCCGGCGGTCGGTGCGCTGAACGTCTGCGGGGACTGGTACGACCTCGTCGAGCTGCCGGGCGACCGGATGGCGGTGGCCGTGGGCGACGTGGTGGGGCACGGCCTGGACGCCGCGGGGGTGATGGGCCAGCTGCGCAGCGCGCTGAGCGCCGCCTCCCGGGTCTCCCAGGGGCCGGGCCAGGCACTGGAGGTGCTCGGGCTGTACGCGCGGTCGGTGGAGGGCGCCGAGTCGACCTCCGCGGTGTCCGTGCACATCGACTGGACCACCCACCGGCTGGCCTACAGCAGCGCCGGGCACCTGCCGCCGGCCCTGGCCCGGGCGGACGGCACGGTGGTCTTCCTGGACGCGGCCACCGACCCGCCGCTCGGCGCGCGCCCCGAGCACCTGCCCCGCCCCCAGGCCGAGCAGGCCTTCGAGGCGGGCGACACCCTGGTGCTCTACACCGACGGCCTGATCGAGCGCCGCCACGAGGACATCGACACCGGTCTCGGGCGCCTCGCCGACTCCCTCACCGGGCACCGGAAGGACGGGCCGGAGGAGCTCGCCGACGCGCTCCTGCTGGACCTGCTGCCCGCGGCCGGTGCCACGGACGACACCGCGCTGGTCGTCATCCGGCTGTAGCGGTCAGTGGCTGTAGCGGGCAGTGGCCCGCCTCTCCGGACGTCCCCCCTCTCCGGACGTCCCCGGGCGGGCGCGGGCCTCACACCGGGACGACCGCCACCGGGCACCGCGCGTACTGGACGACCGCCTGACTGGTGGAGCCGAGCCGGCCGAACGGGCCGCTCGGCTCGCCCCGGCGCCCCACCACGACGAGCGCGTGCCCGGCCGAGGCCGACACCAGCTCCTTCGCCGAGCCGGACCGCACCGCCGTGGCGGTGACGGCGACGTCCGGGAAACGCTCCCGCCACCCCGCCAGGGCCTCGGCGAGCAGCCGCTCGTGCTCCGCCTCGATGTGCCCCTCCTCGTAGACCGGCGGGACCTCGTGGCCCGGGCCGAGCACCAGCGGGTAGCTCCAGGCGTGGACCACGGTCAGCGGCAGCGACTGCCGCCGGGCCGTCTCGAAGGCGTACGCGAGGACCGGGCCCTCCTCGTCCTTGCCCTCGACGCCGACCACCACCCCGCCGTCGCCCCCGGTGGCCGCGTCCTGGTGGACCACGACGACCGGGCAGGCCGCGTGGGCGGCCGCGTGCAGGCTCGTCGAGCCGACGAGCAGCCGGGGGAAGCCGCCCGCGCCCCGGGCGCCGAGCACCAGGAGCGCCGCGTCCGCCGCGGCCGTGAGCAGCGCCTCGCGCGGCGCGCCGTCGACCAGCTCGGCCGCGACGGTGACCTCGGGGTGGTCGGCGGCGACCCGCGTCCACTCCCGGTCGAGCCGCTGGGCCTCGACGGGCCCGGCCGCCCCGGACCGCGCGTGGACCAGTCGCAGGTCCGCCCGGCGGCGCGAGGCCTCGTCCGCCGCCCAGTCCACCGCGGCCCGGTTCGGCTCCGACGGGTCCACGCCCACCACGACAGCTCGGTTCATCGCCGGCACCTCCGTACCGCGTCGTCCGGTCCCGCTCCCAGGCTAAGCCGACGTCCGGCGGAGCACCCGCCCGGTCGCACGGGGACGCCACCCGTCCGGCCTCACCGTGGCCGGAAGACGCGGCCGAGGTGCTCGGCCAGGCCTCCGGCGGTCGGCGGGGTGAGGCGGGCGCCCAGGTAGCCGTCCGGGCGCACCACGAAGGCGGTGGGTCCGCGCAGCCCGTAGGCGCGGGCGAACTCGCCCCGGCCGTCGCGGTAGGCGGGAAGGCGGAGTCCGTCGGTGGGCCGCTCGTCGGGGAGGATCGCCAGGGCCGTGATCTGGTGGCCCGTCAGTTCTCCTGCGGTGTCGGTGAGTTCGTCGAATCCGTCGCTCGGCGCGTCCTCCGTCGTGGCCAGCAGGAGGACGTGGTCGCGGTCGCGCAGGAGGTCGTACAGGCGCTGCGGGTAGCGGGCGATCGGACCGGTCAGGCCCCCGCAGTCCGGGGCGCGGTCGCCGGCCCGCGGGGCGGCTCCGCCACCGTCCCCGTCCCGGTCGCCGTTCCCGTCCGCGGGGCCCACGATCGGGCTCTCCCGGTACCCGACGAGCAGTTGGGCCTCGCGCAGGAGCACGGTCTCCGGGTCCACCGGCTCGGCCGGGAGACCCTCGGTGGCGTGCCGCACGGTGCGGCCGACGACCTCCTCGCCGACCGGGCGGCGTTCGGCGTCGTAGCTCGCGACCAGGTCCGGGTGTGCGCTCCCGTCGACCGCCAGGGCGAGTTTCCAGGCGAGGTTGTAGGCGTCCTGGATGCCGGTGTTCATGCCCTGGGCGCCCGTCGGCGGGTGGATGTGCGCGGCGTCCCCGGCGACGAGGACCCGGCCGTCGCCGTACCGGTCCACCAGCCGGTGGCTGATCCGGAAGACGGAGGACCAGCGCATCGCGGAGGCCGTGGTCGGCCGGGGTGAGAGCCGGTCCAGCACGGCCTGGATGTCGGCCAGGGCCGGGCCGTCGCCGCCCTCCAGCCCGTGCGCCACCGCGGCCCGGCCGGAGCCGGTCCCGGTGGAGCGCCGGGCGGCCGACAGGTCGGGGGGCACCTTCATCGACACCCGGTACCGCTTGTGCCCGGGCAGCGGGATGCAGACCAGGAGGTCGGTGGAGCCGTCGGCCGCGCGGCGGGTCGTGCGCACGCCGTAGCCGGGCGGCAGGTCCCAGTCGACCTCGACGTCGGCGAGCATGTACTCCTCGGGGAAGGCGCCCCCCTCGAAGGAGAGTCCGAGACCCTTGCGGACGGTGCTGTGGGCTCCGTCGCACCCCACCAGGAAGCGCGAACGGACCTCCTGCTCCCGGCCGTCGGCGCCGACCAGCCGGCTGGTCACACCGTCGGCGTCCTGGACGAAGGAGACGAGTTCGGTGCCGCGCTCGATGCGGCCCCCGTGGCGGGCGAGGAACTCCTCGAGGATCCGCTCGGTCTCGTACTGCGGCAGCGCGGCGAAGCCGTACGGCACCTCCGGCGGCAGCGCGAGCTCGATGCGCTGCTGCTCGGCGCCGTCGACGAAGACCAGCTGCCCGCGCATCGGGACGGCGGCGTCGACGGCCGCGCGCACCAGGCCGCTGCGGTCCCAGAGCTCCAGCGTGCGCGGTTGGACGCCCACCGCCTTGGCGTAGGGCATTCGCTCGGGGAGCCGGTCCACGATCCGGCAGTCGACCCCTCGGCGCCGCAGCTCCACGGCGGCGGTGAGTCCGACCGGCCCGGCGCCGGCGATGAGGACGTCCACGACGTCGGTTCCCGCCATCGAAACCTCCCCGGGGGTGCGTCGGGCGCCCCTGGTCGCGTGCTCCTCCCATCGTCGCGGGCCGGGCCGTCCGTGGCCACCGCACGGTGGGTGGCGCGCGGTGGGTGGCGTACCCGGTGCACGGTGCCCGCGGGTCACTCGGCGTGTGCGCCGGGCCCGTCGAGGCGGCCGGTCTCTTGTTGACGAAAAGTCAGCAAGTTCGACCGACTGTCTTGACGGTGCACGTACACGGCCCTACAACGTAGTGAGCGCCCCGGGCCCCCACCGCCCGGAGAGCCGTGAAAGGTCGTCTTCTCGATCCCCCCATCACCGAGAAAGAGGCTTTCCCATGCGCATCCGCACCCGTTTCGCCGCGCCCACCGCCGCCGCCGTCGCCGTCCTCGCCCTGACCGCGCCGGGAGCCGGGGCCGCCGCCGCAGGCGCTCCCGGGCCCGTCGCCGCCTCGTCGGTGCTGACCGCCGGCGGGGCCGCCGTCGCCGCGGGCGACGCGCTCGCCGCGCCGCTCGCCGCCGGCAGCCGTGCCACCTTCTACTCGACCGCGACCAGCACCACCGGCGTCACCTGCGCCACCTCCCAGCTCTCGGCCAGCGTCCAGGGCAACCCGGCCTCGCCCGGCACCGCGACCGCGTCCCTGACCGGGCTGGTCTTCGGCTCCTGTACGAGCAACGTCACCGGCGTCACCTCGGTCCGCAGCCTGACGGTCGGCGGGTTCCCCTTCGGCGTCGCCCTGAGCGACGCACCCGGCCTGCCGGTCACCCTTACCGGGCCGATCCAGGCCACCGCCGTGCTCAACACCTGGTTCGGCACCATCACCTGCAGCTACCAGCTCAGCGGCGCCTTCACCGGGAACGCCGACAACGCGGCCCACAGCCTGGCCTTCCGCACCGAGCACTTCGCCAAGAGCGGCGGATCCTCGCTCTGCCCCGGTGACGGTTACTTCTCCGCCGCCTACGGCCCCGTCACCGACACCAGCCTGCCCGGCAGCCCGGCGATCGACGTCAACTGACCGCGCGCCCGGCCGGCGGACCGCGGAGATCAGGGCTCCCGCGGTGCCCGGCCGGGCCGGCCCCCCTTCGGTGAGCCTGCGGGTCAGGGCCCGTCCGGCAGGCGGTCGAGGAGCCAGTCGCACAGCTCCCCGGTGATCGTGGTGTGCCCGGTGTTCTCCGAGGAGCAGACGAACTCGTCGAAGTCGCTCCCGCCCGGGGCGAGCGCGCCGATGTCGGCGTAGAGGTCCTGGTTGTCGTCGAGGTCGCGGATCGACACGGCGCTGACGGCGGGCACGAAGCAGACGTGCTCGTGGCGCAGGTCCACCGCGGCGCCGAACTTCCGCAGGGCGTCGGCGAGGATCCCGTAGGAGCGCAGGGTGCCGCCGGGGGCGCCGTCCAGCTCCGGGAAGCCGTCGGTGGCGACGGTCCGCTCGGCCCGGGGGAAGCGGCGCCTCAGCTCGGCGACCACGGTGCCCTCGCCCTGCGCCTGGGCGCGGAAGGTGGTGCCGGGGTAGATCCGGTGCAGGGTCATCGCCACCTCGCCGGGGGTGACGTCCAGGCCGGTGCCGTCGCCCCGGCCGTTGGCGAGCGCGATCCTCCGGGGGATCCGCGGCCAGCCGCCGACCCGCTCCGACTCCGCCAGGAAGGCCGTGCGTTCGGGGGCCACCCCGATCCGGCCGGTCCTCGGGTCGTAGTGGCGCCAGAGCATCTGCCGGGCGGCCGGACTGTCCATCTGCCGGGCGAACCTGTTGAACGCGGCGGGCACCGGGATGAAGTGGGCGAAGGCCTGCAGTCCGAGCGGCACGACGGCGCCGCGGTGCGGGCTGTCGTAGGAGAAGTACAGGGCCGTCCGGTGGTCCACGCCCTCGTGCTCCAGGCGGGCGAGCGCGTGGCGGGTGACGAGGCCGCCCATGCTGAAGCCGCCCACCGTCAGCGCGCCGTCGCCGAGCGACTCGGCGCAGGCGCGGCGGATGCAGGCGGCCGCGGCCCGGGCGTTGTCGAGGAGGGAGGCGGAGCGCTCCTCGAATCCGAGCAGGACGACGTCCCGGCCGCTGCGGCGCAGCCGGGAGAGGAGCGGGTAGTCGCGGTCGAGGCCCGCGTAGAGCCACCTGAGGTCGCTGCGGCCGAGGTTGAAGCCGTCCGCCATGATCACGGGCCGGGTCAGGACGCTGCGGCCCTCGGCGTGGAAGACGTGGGCGAAGCCGTCGGGGAGGAGCCACTCGTCGTCGGGCGGGGGCACCGGGTGGGGGACCGGGGCCGGGGCCCCGCCGGTGAGCGGCGCCGCCACGGTGACGTCGCCGACGCCCTGCTCCGCCTGCTCGTCCTGGTCGGACACGGTGCCTCCTGCACGGCCGCGCGGGCCGCGGCAGGCCGCGGGGCGCGGGCTGGGGGCCGCGTCCCACGCGGATGCCAGGAGCATCATTGGGCGGCGGCGCCGTGCGGACCGGCTCCCGCGCGAACCGTTAGCCCCAAAGGCGCAGTCGTGCGCCCGGAGGCCAGGGCCCCGGGCCACACCGGTGAGGGCGGGACCGTCAGCCGATCAGGCCGAGGCGCGGGCCGCCCCGTGCGTGCAGGCGGCGCAGGAACGCGAGCACGCCGGCGGAGCCGCCGGCCCAGGTGGCGCTGGCCCCGGTCAGTCCGGCGTCCGGGAAGACCGGGCGGGACGGCGGGCCGCCGGAGCGGCTCAGGATGATCGCGGTGACGGTCTCGGCGGCGGTCCAGAACTCCTCCGCCGTCCGGTCGTCGCAGGCCAGGGCGACGTCGACCATCAGCTCGCCGACGCCGGCCAGCCCGCAGCACTGGTTGACCAGGGGCATCCGGGGGGCCACGGCCGCACAGGTGCGGGCGGCCTGCCGGGCGAGCGCCAGGTGGCCGGGTTCGCCGAGCCGGTCGGCGGACCGGACGAGCACCGAACCGATCCCGGCCAGGCCGCGGCACCAGGAGCCGTAGCGGCGGGTCGCCCCCGGGGCGGTCGCGGCGGCGATGAGGCCGGGGACGGCGGCCGCGAGGTCCGCGCAGGCCCGGCGGGCCCGGTGGAGGGCGGCGGGGTCGCCGGTCGCGGCGGCGTGTTCCAGCAGGAAGTACGCGACGCCCGCGTCGCCGTGCGCGAGCCCCTGGCGCAGGGCGGCGCTGCCGGGGGTGTCGGCGCCCGCGGGGGTCAGCCGGGCCCGGCCGGACGCCAGCATCCGGTCGCATTCGGTGGCGACGGCGAGGTGCCGTGCGGCGAGCCGGTCGTCGCCGGCGGCACGGGCGTGCCGGGCGAGCAGCAGGCGGCCGGTGCCGATGCCGGCGACGCCCTCGATCTGGTCCGCCTCGGGGAGTCCGCCGTCCGGTCCGTGGGTGGGCAGCGGCGGGTGGGGTTCGGGGTGGCCCGCGGCGCCGGCCCGGCCGGTCGTGCCTGCCGCGCCCGCCTCGGCGAGGAAGAGCGCCACGCCGGTGCGGCCCGAGTAGAAGGCGGGGGACAGGCTCCGGGACTGCCCGGCCGTCCAGCGCGCCAGGGCGTCGACGGCCGCGCGCACGCCGGGCCGGTGCAGGTGCCGGAGGAGTTCCAGGCCGAGGCCGGAGGCTCCGCCGTACACGTCGACCGGGGTGGGGACGGCCGCCCGCGCGGCGAGCTCCGGGTCCGCGATCCGGTGGGCCTCCTCGACGCAGTAGGCCGTCGTGTGCGCGAGGACCTCCTCCAGCAGGCCCGCGTCGAAGGGGAGTCGGCCGGGGCCGCCGGCCGCCCGGGGGGCCGCGGGCGCTGCGCGCCGGAGCCGGTCGGCGCCGGCGGTGCGCACGGCCGGGTCGAGGCTGGTCAACTCACCGATCACCGAGCGGATCCACCGGTGGCCGTCGCCGGGCAGCAGCCAGGCCAGGCCGGCCAGGGTGCGCTCCCGGTTGACGGCGGGGTCCCGGTCGACGACCACCGGGTCCATGCCGGTGGCCGCGAAGCAGAGGGTGGTGCCCAGGGCGTAGTAGTCGTCGGCGGGCTCGGCCGGCCCGGTCCGGCGGCGGACCGGGCCGCTGTAGCCGGGGGTCGCGCCGTCCGGGCCGCTGCCGTGGAGGGCACTGATCCCGAAGTCGACCAGGTGGCAGCGGCCGGCGGCGTCGAGCACGACGTTGTCGGGCTTGAGGTCGCGGAACACCACGCCGCGGGCGTGGACGGCGTCGAGGAGTCGCAACAGCCGCTCGGCCAGGTCGGTGAGCGTGCGCGACGGCCCGGTGCCGGCCACCCGGTAGGGGCCGTGCTCGTTGACCTCCCGGCGCAGGTCCCGGTCGCCGCAGCTGGTCGTCACCAGGAACTCGTCGCTGCGGTGGCGGAAGTAGTCGAGCGCGCGCGGCACCCCGTCGACGGCGTCGAGCGCGGCCAGCACCGCGCGTTCGTTGCGCAGCCGGTCGCGGGTGTCCGCCCCGGACTCGTCCTCGGCGACGAAGGCCCGGGCCTGCTTGACCACCACCGGAAGCCCGGTGGTGCGGTCCTCGGCGCGGTAGACGTTGCCCTGCGGTTTGCGGGAGATGCCGCCGGTGACGCGGTAGCGGCCGCCGGCGAAACCGGCAGCCGGCTTCCCGACCTCGCCGGAGGCTAAGGCGGAGGCGGGGGCCGCGTCGGCGGAGGCGGCCGGGACGGAGGCGGGGGCCGCGGGCCCGGACCGGTCCGCGAAGGGGTCCTCGGCCCAGGGCGGGCACCGGTACGAGCCGCCCGCGAGGCCGTCGTAGGCCCGCCCGTCCGGTCCGACCATGACCGATTCGAGGCGGCCGCTGCGACCGGTCCGGTAGTCGCCGGTGAAGGGCCCGTAGCGGTAGTAGACGGGGGAGTCCGGGTCGACGCGCCGGTCGCTGACGATCTGCGGGCCCTCCCGGCCGCGCAGGACGGCGACGAGCTCGTCGGCGAGCGCGACGACGGTGCCGGGCGCCGGGTAGACCGTGATCGCCTTCCCCACCACGCCCGCGCTCGCGGTACCGGAGTTGATCTCGCGCAGGGTCTCCGGGCTCCGGGCCCACTTCGCGTGGCAGACGTGGCGGGCCAGCACCGGCAGGACGAGGCCGGTCACGGCCTCGAGGTCGCCGGGCCGGGCGGAGACGTGCAGTTTCCAGCCGTGGTCCATCGCCGGCATCCGCGGATCGTTCAGGTACGACCAGGTGTCATCGGACCATCCGCTTCGGCCGGCGATGGACTCGGCCACCGTCAGGAGTTGAAGTCGCAGGCGAAGCGGGTGGTCGCGGTCACCCACGGGTCGGCGAGACACGCCGTGGCGTCGTGGTCGGCGTTGTGGTCGTCCTCGAACACGATGGCCTCGTCGTCGAGGACCAGCGGACCGGCATCGCGGATCTCTTCGATCATGGCTGCGGGCATGTGACGCCTCCAGGTCTTGTCGTGCGTCCTGCGGAGGCGCGGGTTGCGCCTGCCGCGGACCGCCGGGCCCGATGGGGGCCGGAGTCCTGATCCACGAAGGTAGGTAGGAATGATTGGTCTGACAAGGGGTCAGAACCCGTGAACTTCACAGGCCTGCCACATCCGTGGAGGAACGGTGCGTTCGACTCCGGGTCGGCGCGGGCCCGGGGCGGCCGGTAGGGCCGGCGCACCCGCCGGAGGCCCGGGGCGGTGCCCGGACGGTCCGCGCGACACGCCGCGGGCCCGCCGACCGACACGCCGCGGGCCCGCCGACCGGCACGCCGCGGGCGGCCGCCCGGCCGATCCGCAGGTCACGGGCCGTCGCCGGCCTGCTCCCGCCCCGCTCTGAACCCCGCGGCGGCCCCGGCCCGTTGGAATGGGAATTGAATTGCGGCCGCCGAGATTTTCTCCCCGGTATTGAACCGGATGGCGGTCGCAATCCGTTGGAATGGGATCGGAATTGCGCCCTCACGGCCGGGGTGTGCGGCCCCGAACGGCATCGTTGACATGACCGGGCTGATCGCCCAGACTGAATTCCGGAATCGCCGCCGGACCTCCGGATAGCCATCGATTTCGGATCGGGTGAATACGGGGAAAGTGCGCCGATGGCCAATGGTGAGTTTGTGGCTCAGCGGACCAGGGCAGGGGGTGAAAAGGATTGATGGCACACAGGCAGAACGTTCGGCACATTGACGGTCGTCCAGCGGCCCGATTCGCGGACGTCAGGTGCTCTGATCGCGCGACCGGAGGGAAATCGCAATGAGCACGAACGCCACCTCGCCCGCCGGCTTATCGACGATCCCGTCGCCGGCGGTGGTGCGATCCACGGTATTACCCGTCATCCGGCGGCAGGTCTCCACGCTGGAACCGTCCCTGGCCCGCGTCTGCGGCTACCACCTCGGCTTCGTCGACGAACACGGTGAGCCCGGCGGCGGCGGGGGCGGCAAGATGACCCGCGCCGCCCTCATGGCGGCGGTGGCGGGCGGCGTCGGCCTGCGGCCGGAGGACGTGCAGGCCCAGGCCGCCGCGGTGGAGCTGCTGCACAGCGCGACGCTGCTCCACGACGACATCGCCGACGGGGACGAGCTGCGCCGCGGCCGCCCGGCCGCGTGGAAGGCCTTCGGCACCGGCCTGGCCATCCACGCCGGGAACGCCCTGCAGGCGCTCGCCCTGCGGATGGTCGTGGACGACCCCGGCCCCGGCAGCACGGAGATCGCCCGCTCGTTCGCCGAGGCCACCGGGCTGGTCCACGCGGGCCAGGCCCGTGAACTGACCGTCCGGCCCGGCGCGGGCACCGCCGGCCTCGCGGTGTACGAGCAGGTCGTGCTGGAGAAGGCCTCGGCCCTGCTGGAGTGGTCGCTGCGGACGCCCGCAGTGCGGGCGGGACGGCCGGAGCAGAGCCTCGCCGCCCTGCGCGACGCGGGCCGGCACCTGGGCATCGCCCTGCAGGTCGCCAACGACGTCGAGGACGTCTGGGGCGATCCCGCGGTGACCGGCAAGCCCATCCGCGGGGACATCGCGCGGCGCAACCCGACCTTCCCCGTGTTGGCCGCCCTGTCCGAGGCGAGCCCGGCCGGTGACCGGCTGAGTCGCCTGTGGCACACCGACGGCGCCACCGCGGAGCACCTGCAGGCCATGGCCGACCTCATCGAGGAGGCCGGCGGCCGCGGCGCGGCGGAGCAGCTGTCCCGCCACCACCTGGAGTCGGCCCTGGAACACCTCGGGCGGGCCGGGCTCTCCCCGGCCGCGACCGCCGAGCTGACCACCCTGTTCGACCGCATCGTCAATCGCGCAGTCTGACCGGCGCCGCCCTGAAGCGGCGGCACATGCGAAATCGGAGAATTCATCATGACCACTGTCAACGAGAACTCGGCCCCCGCTGTCGTGCGCTCCGAATTCGAGCGCCGGGCACAGGCCCACTACGAGACCAAGACCCAGGACCCGATCAACCTCCTGCTGGGCAAGGACGACGGTCTCTACCACCACCACTACGCCGTCGGCGGATTCGACAAGTCCGTGCTGGAGGTTCCCGAGCCCGAGCGGGAGGCCGCCATTCTCGGGGAAATGGCCCGGATGGAGAACGAGCAGGTCGAACTCGTCCTGCGCGGGCTGGCCCCGCTCTCCTCCGACGCCAGGGTGATGGACGGCGGATCGGGTCGTGGCGGTACGTCCTTCCTCGTCAACCGGCGTTTCGGGTGCGAGGTGGTCGGGGTGAACTTCTGCGCCCACCACATCGAGTTCGCCGAGCGCCTCGCCGTCGAGAAGCACGACTGTGCCGACAAGGTCTCCTTCCGGTACGCCAACATGTGCGACACCGGCCTTCCCGAAAACTCGTTCGACGCGGTCTACACCAACGAGACCACCATGTACGTCGACCCGGCGGAGGCCTTCGCGGAGTTCGCCCGGGTGCTGCGCCCCGGTGGCCGGTACGTCTGCGTCACCTGGTGCGCCAACGACGCGGTGTCGACCGACAGCAAGGCCGTGCGGCTCATCGACGAGCACTACGACTGCCACATCAACACCCGCAGCGCCTACTTCAACGCGCTCGCCGCCAACCACCTGGTGCCCTCGCAGGTCTGGGACCTCACCGAGGAGGCCATCCCGTACTGGGAGCTGCGCTCGCACTCCGGCCTGCGCACCGGTGTGGAGCAGCCGTTCCTCGACGCGCACCGGAGCAACGAGCTCAACTACATCGTCGTCGTCGCCGAGTACGCGCCGCCGGCGTAGCGGCAGCCGTCCCCGGACGCGCGCAGGTGCGGCGGACCCACCGCGCGTGACGGCCCCGCACGGCCCCACCACGCGTGACGGCTCCGCACCGGCCCCGACGCGACCGCGTCGCTCCGCGGGCCCGACACCGGCGCGCGCCCGCCGCGGCCCCGGCCCCTGGTGGCCGGGGCCGCGGCTCCGGTCGCCGGCACCACGGGCCGGCCGCGACCGGCGGCACCCGGTGCCGGCTCCGACTCCGCCCCGGCTCCGACTCCGCCCCGGCCCCGACTCCGCCCCGGCTCCGGCGGGAGCCGTCACGAGGCCACGACGACATGGAGGTTGTCAGTGAACACCCCTGCTCAATTGCCCTTCGAGCAGACCCATCTGCTGCACGTCGCGCCAGGCCTGCGCGCGCTCCAGTCCCGCGGCGCGGTCCACCGGGTCCGCACCGCCGAGGGGGACGAGGCCTGGCTGGTCACCGGTCACGCCCAGGTGCGGCAGCTGCTGGACGACGACCGGCTCGGCCGCTCCCACCCCGACCCGGAGATCGCGGCCCAGGACAGCGGGTCCGTGCTCCTCGCCAACCTGCTGGGCGACTTCGCCACCGACCACACCCGGCTGCGGGCGGTGCTGGAGCCGCCCTTCGCCCCGGAGCGCATGCAGGTGCTGCGGTCCCACGTCGAGACGCTGACCGAGCGCCTGCTCGACGAGCTGGCCGAGCAGGCGCCCTCCGCGGACCTGCGGCTGGCACTGGCCCTGCCGCTGCCGATCCAGGTGATGTGCGCGTGGCTCGGCGTGCCCCACGAGGACAAGGACCGCTTCGGCGCCTGGACCCAGGACGCCGCCAACGTCCAGGACCGGGACCGCTCCCAGCAGGGGCTGGCCCAGCTGTTCGGCTACTGCCGGAACCTGGTGGCGGAGAAGCGGAAGAACCCCGGCGACGACGTGATCTCCGCGCTGTGCGTGGCCGAGGGCCTCGACGACCGCGAGGTCATCGGGCTGTCCGCGCTGCTGCTGTTCGGCGGTTACGAGACCACGGTGGCCCGGATCGGCACCGGCGCACTGCTGCTGCTCACCAACCCCGAGCAGCGGCAGAGGCTGCTGGACGACCCCGGCCTCGTCCCGGGCGCGGTGGACGAGATCCTGCGGATGTCGATGCCCAACCCGCACAACGGCGGCATGCCGCGCTTCGCGCGGACGGACCTGGAGGTCGACGGCACGACCATCCGGGCCGGCGAGCTGGTGCTGCTGAACATCATCGCGGCCAACCACGACCGGACGGTCTTCGCCGACCCGGAGCGGGTCGACGTCGCCCGGCCGACCGCGGCCAGCCTCACCTTCGGCCACGGCATGTACCACTGCGTCGGTGCGCCGCTGGCCCGGATGCAGCTGCAGGTGGCGCTCGCCCGGCTCATCGAGCGGTTCCCGACCATGCGCCTGGCCGTCGACGTGGCGGAGCTGAGGCTGCGTCACGACACGCTGACCGGCGGGCTGGTCTCGCTCCCGGTGACGTGGTGACCAGCGCCCCGGCGGCGGTGCGCCCCGCCAGAGCCCCGGGCCTCTGCGCGCGCCTGGTCGGGAGGAGTCCCGAGCCGCTGCGCGCCTACCTCCTCCTGATGCGTCTGCACGCACCCACCGGTGTCGTGCTGTACCTGCTGCCCGGGCTGTGGAGCCTCTCCCTCGCCTCCGGGCGGCGGCCGGACCTCCTGGCGGTGGCACTCCTCGCGGTCGCGGCCGTCCTGGTGCGCGGTGCGAGCTGCGCGGTCAACGACGTCGTCGACCGGGACATCGACGCCAAGGTCGCCCGCACGGCGTCGCGTCCGGTCGCGGCGGGGACGATCGGCGTCGGCAGGGCGCTGCTGTTCTCCGCCGCGCAGGCCGCGGCCTCGCTGGCCGTCCTGGCGCTGGTGAACGGCGCCACGGCCCTGGTCGTGGCGGCCTCCTACCCGCTGCTCGTCGCGTACCCCTACACGAAGCGCGTGTTCCCGTGGCCCTCGGCCTGGCTGGCGCTGGTGATCAACGCCTACGTGCTGGCCGGGTGGACGGCGGTGACCGGGCGGCTCGACTTCCCGCCGGCCGTGTTCGGCCTCTACGCCTGCGGGTTCTTCTGGACCCTGTTCCACGACACGGTCTACTCCCACCAGGACAAGGAGTACGACCGGAGCATCGGCGTCAGGTCCTCCGCCCTGATGTTCGGCGAGTCCAGCAAGGCCTGGCTGGCCGTCTTCATCGCGCTGAGCGTCGCCGGCGCGCTCTGGGCCGGAGCCGAGGCGGGGACGGGCTGGGCCTACCACGTGCTCGTCGTGCTCGCCGGGCTGCTGCTGGCCCACCAGGTCGTCCGGGTGGACCTGGACGATCCGGCGTCCTGCTGGGACACCTTCGTCACCAACCGCTACTTCGGCTGGATCGTCCTCGCGGCGACGATCGCCGGACAGTTCACCTGACCGGGGGGATACGCATGACGGATTCGATGTGGCAGGGCGCCGGCGTCGACCTGGACGCCTACCTGGCCCGCGTGGGGTACCGGGCCGACGTGGCCCCCGACCTCGCCACGCTGCGCGGCCTGCACGCCGCGCACGTCGAGGCGATCGCCTTCGAGAACCTCGACGTGCTGCTCGGGCGGCCGGTGCCGCTGGACCTGGACAGCGTCCAGGAGAAGATCGTGCGGCGCGGCCGCGGCGGCCTCTGCATGGAACAGGTCGTCCTGGCGGCGGCGGTGCTGGACCGGATCGGGTTCACCTTCTCGGCGCTCGCGACGAGGTCCCGGATCCGCACCGGGCACAAGACCGGCCCCGCCGTCCACGTCGCCCTGTGCGTCGAGCTGGACGGCGAACGCTGGCTCCACGACGTGAGCTTCGGCGGCTACGGGCTGTACGAGCCGATCCGCCTCGTCGACACCTCGACGCTGGACGGCGACTGGCCGTTCGACCTGGTGCGGGAGCCGAACGGCGAGCACGTCCTGCGGTTCCTGCGGCCCGAGGGCCCGTCGGAGCTCTACGGCTTCACCACGGACGCGCGCTACCCGGCGGACTTCGAGGTGCTCAACCACTTCTGTCTCAGCCACCCGCGCTCACCGTTCAACAAGCGGCTGATCCTCCAGCGCACGCGGCCCGCGGTGCGGCACGTCCTCATCGGCAGCACCCTCACGGAGCTGCGGCCCGGCAAGCCGGCGACCTCCCGCGAGCTGGACCAGGACGAGCTGCTCGCCGCTCCCGCGGAGGTCTTCGGACTCACCCTGGACCCGGCCGACGTGCAGTCCCTCAAGGTGCTGGAGGGCCCGGCGGCGGCCGGCCGCCCCTGACCCGGACCGAGCGGAGCCCCCTGACCCGGACCGAGCGTCCCTCCGGCCCGTCCGCGGGCCGGGGGCGCGATCTTAAGGACCACCATGGATGAGATGCCGAACGACGCGGAATCCGGAGCGTTCTCCCTGGCGGAACGGCTGCGGTCGCTCCCGGGGCACGATCCGGAGGACGCGGTGGAGAACGCCGTCCTCAGCAGGCTCGCCGACAACTGGGACCGCCGCGCCACCGTCCGGCGGCGGGGCGAGACCCTGGACGACGTGTTCGAGCCCGACCGGCCGGACTTCCCGGTGGCGCTGCTGCCCTTCCGGGACCACCCCACCTACCTCGGGCTCGACGACGAGCTCAAGTCCCGGATCCTGGCGTGGGGTTGGGTGGCGTTCAACAAGAACGTCATGGACATCGAGCAGTGCGTCGTCAACCCCGGGTTCGCCCTGATCGCCAAGGGCGCCTTCGCGACGGGCCTGGACGACGCCATGGTCCTCGCGGTGACGCAGGCCATGGTCGACGAGCAGTACCACACGCTGATGCACCTGAACGCCAGCGCCGTGACGCGCCGCCGGCGCGGCTGGCGGATGCCCGAGTCCGCGCTCCCGCTCGGCCACAAGACGCGCCGGCACGCCCACCGGCTCGCCACCGCCGGGACACCCCGGAAGCAGGCACTGGTCTCGCTCGCCTTCACCACGGTCGCGGAGATCTCGATCAACGCCCACCTGGACCTGATCGCCGAGGACCACGAGATCCAGCCGGTCAACCGCCTGACGGCCGTCCTGCACAACCGTGACGAGTACTGCCACGCCTCGATCACGGACACCGTCGTCCAGGAGGTGTGGAAGCGCCTGGACGCCGGGGAGCGCGACTACTTCCTGACCGCGATGGCCGACGGGATGGAGGCCTTCGCCGCCCACGACTTCACCACCTGGGCGAGGGTCCTGGACCTGCTCGGGGTGGAGGGACGGGAAGGGATGCTCCGGGACGTCAGGAGCGCCGCCGGCGCCGGCCGGCTGCTCCAGGACTTCAGCGGGCTGCGCACCCTGTGCGAGGAGCTGGACGTCCTCGACTCCGTCCCCTTCGACTTCTCGACGGTGCGGACCGGGGCCCCGTAGGGCCCGTCCGGAACGACCGCGCGCCCCCTCTTCCGCCTCCGACGATCACCTGGTGTCAGCCCATGCGCGTCCTGCTCATCGACAACTACGATTCCTACACCTACAACCTGTACCAGCTCCTCGCGGAGGTGTACGGCATCGCGCCCGTCGTCGTACGGAACGACGCCTCCGCGTGGGACCACCTCGATCCGGACGGCTTCGACGCCGCGGTCATCTCGCCCGGGCCCGGCCACCCGGCCGTCCCCCGTGACTTCGGGCGCTCCCGCGACGTCCTGGAGCACACCCGGCTGCCGGTGCTGGGCGTCTGCCTCGGGCACCAGGGGATGGGACTCCTCTCGGCCGCGCGGGTCGTCCCGGCCCCGCAGCCCCGGCACGGGTACCTGTCCACGATCCGGCACAGCGGCGACGGTCTCTTCGCCGGCATCCCGCAGGACTTCACGGCCGTGCGCTACCACTCGCTGAGCATCGCCGAACCCGCGCCCGACCACCTGCGGATCACCGCGCGCGCCGAGGACGGCGTGGTCATGGGCCTGGCCCACCGGGACCGGCCCTGGTGGGGGGTGCAGTTCCACCCCGAGTCGATCTGCACGGAGTACGGGGCCCGCCTCGTGGCGAACTTCCGCGACCTGGCGCTCGGCCGGGCCGCCGCCACCGCCGTCGGCGCAGCCCCTGCCCCCGCCGTCGGCGCGGCCACCCGCGCCGTCGACCCGCCCGCGCGCGTCGCGCCGACGGCCGCGCCCGCCGCCCGACTCCGGGTGCAGGTCGGCGTCCTGGAACGGGCCGTCGACACCGAGGCCGCCTTCCTGGCCCTGTACGGCGCCGGCGAACGCGCCTTCTGGCTCGACAGCTCGCACGTCGAACCCGGCCTGGCCCGGTTCTCCTTCCTCGGCTCCGCCGACGCGCCCGGGGCCGAGCTGCTCAGCTACCGGGTGGAGGACGGCCACGTCCGGGTGGAACCCGCGGGAGGCGCCCCCCGCACCGAGAGCGGCACCATCTTCGACGCCCTCGACCGGCGCACCGGCCGCGTCGTCGACGGCGCCGAGGAGCTGCCCTTCGACTTCGCCGGTGGCTACGTCGGCTACTTCGGCTACGAGTTGAAGGCCGACCTCGGTGCCGAACGCGCCCACCGGGCGGCCACCCCGGACGCGGTGTGGCTGCAGGCCGACCGCTTCGTCGCCGTGGACCACGCCGAGGACCGGACCTACGTCGTCGCTGTCCACGGCCCGCAGGAGTCGGCCGCCGCCCGGGAGTGGATCGGCACCGCCGCCGCCGCCCTGGGCGCCCTGCCCGCGGCGCAGCCGGACGCGACCCCGCGGCCCCGCGCCGAGGACCACGACGCGTCGAGGCGGCTGGTCCGCCCGCGCACCCGGTACCTGGCCGACATCCGCGAGTGCGACCGGCGGCTGAGGGAGGGCGTGAGCTACGAGATCTGCCTCACCAACAAGCTCCGGCTGCCCGCGCCGGCCAACGACCTCGCCTACTACCGGCGCCTGCGCCGGCTCAACCCCGCGCCGTACGCCGCGTTCCTGCGCCTCGGCGAGGTCACCGTCCTCAGCTCCTCACCCGAGCGGTTCCTCAAGGTGGACGCCGCCCGCACGGTGGAGACCAAGCCGATCAAGGGCACGGCGCCCCGCCACCCGGACCCGCGCACCGACGACGAGCGGCGCCGCTCCCTGCAGATGGACCCCAAGACGCGCGCCGAGAACCTGATGATCGTGGACCTGCTCCGCAACGACCTCGGGCGGATCTGCGAGATCGGCAGCGTCGACGTCCCGGCGCTGATGGTGACGGAGTCGTACGCCACCGTGCACCAGCTGGTCTCCACCGTCACCGGGGAGCTGCGCGGAGGTACCTCCGCCGTGGACGCCGTCCGGGCCTGCTTCCCCGGCGGATCCATGACCGGAGCGCCGAAGCTGCGCACCATGGAGATCATCGACGCCCTGGAGGGGGAGGCCCGCGGGGTCTACTCCGGCGCCCTCGGGTTCCTCGGGTACACCGGGACCACCGACCTCAGCATCACCATCCGCACCGCCGTCAGCCACGACGGCGAGCTGACGATCGGTGCGGGCGGCGCCATCGTGCTCGACTCCGACCCCGTCGCGGAGTACGAGGAGATGCTGCTCAAGGCCGAGGCGACCCTGCGGGCCCTGCCGAAGGCGAGGGTCCCCGGCTCCTGACCGCCGGGCCCGGGACACGGGCGGCCCGGCGGGGACCGGAGCGGGACGCAGCCGCGCCGTCTCAGCAAATCCTCAGGCCCCGACGGCGAGGCTCACGGCATGCAGCAGCAACGGGCGCGACGGCGACGGCGTGGAACGGGCGGCACGGCACGGGGCGCTCCGCCGGCGCTCCGACGGGCGGCCGCCGCCGTCCTGGCGGTGGCCGCGCTGCTGGCGGTGGCGGTCGCGGCCAGGACGGTGGCCGCCGAACCGAGGCCGCGGAAGACCTTCTGCCGGCACCTCGCGGAGTCGGCGCACTGGCGGTCGGCGATGCCCCGGTGCCGCCGCGCCCCCGGGCCGCCGCCCGGGCGGTCTGCGCGGGCCTCATCGAATCCTCAGGATCGGGCTGGGATGCTCGTGGACGTCGACGGCGGCGCCCTCCTGATCCCCCACGGAGAGGGCGCCGCCTCGGCGTTCCCCGTCGGCGCCCCGGCTACCGGCGCGGGGCGGTGGTGAGCGCGGAGCGGGGACGGCCGCCGGCGGCTCCGCCCCAGGTCACGGCTATCCTGACCGGCATGCGAGTGCTGGTGGTGGAGGACGACGAGGACCTGCGGTTCGCCGTGGCCGCAGCCCTGCGCGGCAGCGGCCTGGCCGTCGACGAGGCCGCGGACCTGCCCGCCGCCGACGAGGCGCTGTTCGTCACCGCCTACGACTGCGTCGTCCTCGACCGGATGCTTCCGGCCGGCGACTCCGCGGACTACGTGCGCCGGATGCGGGCCGACGGCCGGACGGTACCGGTGCTCTTCCTGACCGCCCGGGACACCGTCGCCGACCGGGTCGAGGGCTTCGCGACCGGCGGGGACGACTACCTGGTCAAGCCCTTCGCCGTGCCCGAACTGGTGGCGCGGGTACGGAACCTGTGCCGGCGCACCGCCGTCGCCCGCCCGCCCGTGGTCCGCTGCGGGGACCTGGAGATCGACACGGCCCGCCGCACGGTGCACCGCGCCGGCGTGCTGCTCTCGCTCACCACCAAGGAGTTCGCCGTCCTGGAGACCCTCGCCACCCGGCCCGGCCAGGCGGTGCGGCGCACGGACCTCGTCGAGCGGTGCTGGGACGAGCTGACCGAGCCCAACTCCAACGTGGTCGAGGTGCTGATCTCCCAGCTGCGCCGCAAGCTCGGCGACCCGCCCGTGATCCACACCGCGCGGGGCGTCGGGTACCGGCTGGAGGCGGAGGCGTGAGACCGGACCGGGCCGGCGGCGCTCCGGTCCGGCGCCGCCGGCTCCGCCCCGGCCCGGCCGACCGGCCGCCGCCGACCCCGGCCGGCCGGATCCGCCGGCTGCGGCGGCGCATCGCCCTGCTCTTCGCCCTCGTCAGCGCGCTCGGCCTGATCGGGATGACGGTCATCGCCGTGCACGCGGACGACTCCTCCTGGCGCTCGCAGGTCGACGCCGATCTCAAGCTCCGGACCAGCGAGTTCGCCGCCGACCTGCACTACGACGAGCAGGGCGCCGTGGAGTACCCCGACCCCAGGGAGGGCACGTACGACTGCCCGCCGGTGACGGTGTTCACCGGCTCCGGCGGGAACCTGACCCCGGCGGCCTCCCCGCACCGGCCCTGCCTCACGGTGCCCGCCGCCGCCCTCCAGGCGGCCGCCACCGGGGCCGGCCGCGAGGGGGACCTCGTGCTGACCACCGTCACGGCCCCGGACGGTCACCCGCTGCGGCTGTCCGCCCAGCCGTTCGGCGGCCCCGCGGTGGAGGCCGCGGACGTCGTCGTGGTCACCGCCGTCGACGTCGCCAAGAACGTCGAGGACCACGACCGGATGACCCTGCTGCTCACCGCCGTCTGCGCCGTCCTGGTGGCCGTCTCAGCACTCGCCGGGCGCTGGCTCGCCGGGCGGGCCGTTCGGCCGGCGCTGGCCGCGATCGAGCAGCAGGAGGCGTTCTTCGCGGACGCCGCCCACGACCTGCGCACCCCCGTCGCCTCGCTGCGGCTGCTCGCCGAGACCGGCCTGCGCGGCGAGGCAGAGAGCACCGAGATCATGCGCCGCACGCTGCGCCAGTCCACCCGGATGAGCGAGCTGGTCGACGACCTGCTCACCCGGGCCCGGCTGATGGCCGGCGCCGTCCCGCTGGACCGCGAGCCGCTGCGGCTCGACCAGCTCGTCGACGCCGTCGTCGCCGACACCCCGGCGGACGGTCACCGGGTGGCCGTCCGGGCCGAGCCGGTGGTCGTGCTCGCCGACGCCGGACTGCTGCGCCGCGCCGTCGCCAACCTGCTGGGCAACGCGCTCGCCCACGGCCACGCCCCGGGCGAGCCGGCCGACGTCGAGATCACCGTCGGCGCGGGCGGCACCGTCGCCGTCGACGACGCGGGGCCGGGCATCCCGCCCGAGCTGGCGAAGTCGCTGTTCGAACGCTTCCGCAGCGGCGCCGGGTCGAGCGGGCTGGGCCTGTCCATCGCCGCCTGGGTGGCGCATGCCCACGGCGGTTCGCTCACCGTGGCGCGCGGCGCCCGGGGCGGGGCCCGGTTCCTGCTGCACGTCCCCGTCCAGAAGCGGCCCTGAGCCCGGGCACCGTGCGCCGTCGGGCCCGTGCGCCCGGGGGCCGGTCCGTGGTGCGTCCGGGCGGCGGCCGTCCTCACCAGAACCTCAGGTCACCTCGGCCATGCTCCTGTCCCGTACCGAGAACCCGCGACAGGACGGACGACAGAACAGTGCACGGATCCGACCGGCGCCCCCGCACCCCGGAGCCTCCGACGACCGCCGTCCGCCTCGGCGCCCTGGCCGTGGCCCTGACCGCGCTGGCCGCCACCGCGCTCGTCGGCTGCGAACCGGCCCCGCCCGGTGCGCCGGGCGCGGCCGTCGCCGCGGTCCAGCCGCCGCCCGCCGCCGATCCGGCCGACCAGCCCGCGCTCTGGGCCTTCTACCGGCAGAAGCCGACCTGGACGGCCTGCGGCGACCTGCAGTGCGCCACCCTGAGCGTCCCGATGGACTACGCCCGGCCGCAGGACGGCAGGACCTTCACCCTGCCGCTGATCCGCGCCGTCGCCACCGACCCGGCCCGGCGCACCGGCTCACTGGTCTTCAACCCCGGCGGCCCCGGCGGCTCGGGCGTGCAGCACCTGAGCTCGGGCGGGCTGGACTCCTTCGGCACGGCGGCCCGGGCGCACTTCGACATCGTCGGTTTCGACCCCCGCGGCGTCGCCGGCAGCCGGCCCGCCGTGGACTGCACCGGCCCCGACGACGCGCCCGACCAGGGCCAGGGAACCGCGGACGCGCCCGCCGTGCCGCTCTACCCGCGCACCGACGCCGAACGCCGGGCCGCGCTCGCGGACGCCGACCGCAGCACCGCGGCCTGCGCCTCCCGCAGCGGCCCGATCCTGCCGCACGTCGGCACCCTGGACGCCGCCCGGGACCTCGACGTGCTCCGGGCGGCCCTCGGCGACGAGCGGCTGACCTACCTCGGCTGGTCCTACGGCACCTACCTGGGCACCGTCTACGCCGAGCAGTTCCCGCGCCGGGTCCGCGCCCTGGTGCTCGACGGCGCCGTTGACCCGTCCCTGGACTGGCGGCAGCGGATCCTCAGCCAGGGCCGGGGGTTCCGCAAGGCCGTCGACGACTACGCCGAGAACTGCTCGGTGGTCGTGAAGAAGGCCTGCCCCGAGGCGACGCCGGACGGCATCCGCCGACTGGTCGAGGAGCTGTACGCCAAGGCGGCCGGCCACGCCCTGCGCGTCAAGGGCGGCTCCGAACCCCTCGACGAGTCCGTCCTGCTGGCCGCCGTCACCCTGTCGATGTACTCGCCCGAGTCCCAGTGGCAGGAGCTCTCCGAGGCGCTGACCGCCGCCCGCGCGGGCGACGGAGCCAAGCTCGCCGCGATCGCCGGGCAGGACGCCCCGGCGGAGGACGGGGGCACCGACGGCGCCGGGGACGTCGTGGCCGCAGGCGGGGCCGGAGAGCCGGCGGGGGAGCAGCCCCGCGACAACGGCGCCGACGTCCTGAGCGCCGTCAACTGCCTCGACGTGCCCCACCCCACCGACCCCCGGGCGTACTGGGACCTCCTCGACGAGGCCTACCGCGACTCCGGCGTCTACGGTGCCTCCGTGGTGCTCGCCGACCTCGGCTGCCGCACCTGGCCGGCCGGTTCGCAGCAGCCGCACCGGGTCTCGGCCGAGGGACTGCCGCCGGTCCTGGTCGTCGGCACCACCGGCGACGCCCCGACCCCCTACGCGGAGGCGCAGAGCCTCGCCGCCCAACTGCCCGGCGGCATGCTGCTCACCAACCGGGGCCTGGGCCACACCGCCTACGGGCGCGGCAACCAGTGCGTCACCGACGCCGTGGACGGCTACCTCGTGGACCTCAGGCCGGTCCCCGCCGGGACTGCCTGCTGACGGCCCGCCCGGCTCACCCGGCCGGTGCGCCGGCCGGTTCGCCGGGCCCGCCGGAGCGTCACCCGGCCCGACCTCCGCCCGCCCCGACCGCCGGACGCGACGGGCGCCGTGGTGGGACCATCGGGGGATGAAGTACCTGGTCCTGATGTACGCAGACCCGGCGGCGACCGAGGCGATGACCGACCGGCAGCGGGCCGAGGTGTTCCAGCGGCACGGCGACCTCCACCGCGACCTGGAGGGCACCGGCGAGATGCTCAACGGCGCGGGGCTCGCCCATCCGCGGGACACCACCACCCTCCGGTGGCAGCAGGACGGCGCCCCGGTCGCGGCGGACGGCCCGTTCACGGCGGGGCAGCTGCAGCTGACGGCCTACCACGTGCTCGAGTGCGCGAGCCCGGAGCGGGCCCGGGAGATCGCGGAACGCGTCCTGGACTTCCACGTGGTGGCGGTCGAGGTGCGACCCGTGCACGACGCGTTCGGGATGACCGGGGACTGAGCCCGTCGGCGACGCCGGCCCGGGCACGGTGGGCGCGTGGGTCACCTCGACGAGCGGCATTCCCACACCTCGGGCCCGGTCAGAGCGGCGGGTTGGGACGGGTCAGGCCGAGGTCGTAGGCGAAGATCACGGCCTGGACGCGGTCCCGGGCCCCGATCTTGGCGAGCACCCGGCTGACGTGGGTCTTGACCGTGGACTCCGCGAGCACCAGGCGCTCGGCGATCTCGCCGTTGCTCCAGCCCCGGGCGACGGCGACGAGGATCTCCCGTTCGCGGTCGGTCAGGGCGTCCAGCCGGGCGTCGTCGGCCGGGCCGGCCCCCGCCGGGCGGACCGGCAGGTGGTGGGCGTAGGCGTCGAGCAGCCGGCGGGTGACGGCGGGTGCGACGACGGCGTCGCCGCCGGCCACCGCGCGGATGCCCGCGAGCAGTTCCTCGGGGCGGGCGTCCTTGAGGAGGAAGCCGCTGGCACCGGCGCGCAGCGCGGCATGGGCGTACTCGTCGAGGTCGAAGGTGGTGAGGACGAGGATCCGCGAGCGGCCGCCCGCGGCGACGATCTGACGGGTGGCCTCGATGCCGTCCATGCCGGGCATCCGGATGTCCATGAGGACGACGTCGGGCCGCAGGTCGGCGGTCAGCCGGACGGCCTCGGCGCCGTGGGCGGCCTCGCCGACGACCTGGGTGTCCGGCTGGCTCTCCAACAGCATGCGGAAGCCGTACCGCTGCAGCGGCTGGTCGTCCACGATGAGGACGGTGGTCACGTCGGGCCGCCTGTCGGGTCGGGGGTGAGGTCGAGCACGGCCTCCACGGTCCATCCTGCACCAGGGCCGGGCCCGGCGGTGACGGTGCCGCCGTAGAGGGCGGCGCGTTCGCGCATGCCCGCGAGCCCGTGGCCCTCGGTGCCCGGGCGCGTGGGCGGGGCCGCGTCGCCGGGCGGCCCGTCGTCCCGGACCCTGATCCGCAGCCGGCCCGACTCGGCGCTCACCGACACGTGTGCCCTGGTGTCCGGGCCGGCGTGCCGCAGCGTGTTGGTGAGGGCCTCCTGGACGATCCGGTAGGCCATCAACTGGACACCGCGGTCCAGGTGTTCCAGCTCGCCGGCCGCGGTGTACACGATGCGGGGCCCGGCCGCGCGGGTGCGCGCGCACAGCCCGTCGATGTCGGCGATGCCCGGCTGCGGGGTGAACTCGGCGCCCCGCTCGCCCTGGTCGCGGAGCACGCCGAGCATGCGCCGCAGCTCGCCCAGCGCCTGCCGGCTGGTCTCGCCGATCAGCAGCAGCGCCTCGCGGCCCCGCTCCGGGGAGGCCTGGGCCGCGTACGCGCCGCCGTCGGCCAGGGTGACGATCACGGACAGGTTGTGGCCGATGATGTCGTGCATCTCGCGGGCCACCTTGGTGCGCTCGGTGGCCGCGGCGAGTCGGCTGCGCTGGTCGCGTTCGATCTCCAGCCGCGCGGCGCGCTCGCGCAGCCCGGCGAGCTGGGCGCGCCGGATGCGTACGGCGATGCCGAGGGCGACGGCGGCCGTCGCCGCACTGAACAGGAAGAACAGGGCGTCCCCGAGGGAGACGCCGGAGGACAGCTCGACGGCGACGAGGACCAGCGCGCCGGCCGTCGCGCCACAGGCCCAGGCCAGCTTCCGCAGGCTGCCGTGCAGGGCGAGGCTGTAGAGGGCGACGAACAGGGCGGCGTCCGCGCGCAGCGCCGCGCCGAGCGACCACTGCAGCACGAACACGGCCATGATCGCCGCGAAGGAGGCGGCGGGCCGGCGCCGGCGCCACAGCAGCGGCAGGACCAGCCCGATCTGGAGGGCCAGCACGGCCGGCAGGGGCAGGTGGGTGAAGACGATCCGGTGCTCGTGCGGGCCGTCGCCGTCGCCGTGGAACGGGCCCGCGCCGCCGCCGCGGACGAGGTCGGGCACGCAGAACAGGACGAAGGCCACCGCGACCACGGCGGTGTCCAGGACCCACGGATGGTCGCGGTCCGCCAGCCGGACGCGCTGGCCGAACCGGCCCAGCGGGCCGAACAGCGGGTGGGCCGACAGGGGGTCGGCGACCGGCGCCGGGGCGCCGGCGTGGAGGTGGCTCACGGGTGTCACCTGTCCATCGTGGCGTGGGGCCCGCCCTCCGACTGCGGGGGGCGGGCCCTGGGCCGGTGCGGCGGCGGGGGCTCCCGCCGCCGCACCGCGGGGGAGTTCACGCGTCGCTGCGCACCAGGCGGACGGCGGCGCCGGCCAGGGCGAGCACCGTCCAGCCGAGGAAGACGAGCAGTCCGGCGGTCGGCGAGAGGGTGGTCGAGTCGTGGTGCAGGGCGAACATCGCCTCGCCGGCGTGGCTGGGCAGGTAGGGGCTGAGGTGGCTCTGCCAGGAGGTCGGCAGCAGCGAGGTCAGACCCGGGACCAGCATCAGCGAGGCGACCAGGACGGCGATGCCGCCCGCCACCGACCGCAGCAGCGCGCCCAGGGCGACCCCGATCACCCCGACCAGGGCGAGGTAGAACCCCGCGCCGAAGAGGCCGCGGACCACACCCGGGTCGGAGATCGTCATCGCCGCGCGGGTGCTCGCCAGGATGCCGCTGTCGGCGAGGAAGACGGCGAACACGCCCGCGGTGCCGAGCAGCAGGGCGATCACGCCGAACACCGCGGCCTTGGACCACAGCACCGGCAGGCGGCGCGGCACGGCGGCCAGGGTCGAGCGGATCATGCCGGTGGAGTACTCGCCGGCGGCGACCAGCACGCCCAGCACGCCGAGCGCCAGCTGCGCGAAGTTGGTGCCGAACAGCGACAGGCTCAGGGCGCTCGCCGAGGCGAAGTCCCGGTCCATCGGGCGGCCGGAGGTGATCCTCGACTTGAACTGGACGGCGGCGATCAGCCCGAAGCCGACGAGGAACAGCAGGGCCAGGCCGAGGGTGATCCAGGTGGAGCGCAGCGACCACAGCTTCGCCCACTCGGAGCGCAGCACCCGGGCGGCCGTCACCCGGTGGACGGGGCGTGCGGGGCGCG
Source organism: Kitasatospora sp. NPDC051702 (assembly GCF_040681575.1). Classification (NCBI taxonomy): domain Bacteria; kingdom Bacillati; phylum Actinomycetota; class Actinomycetes; order Kitasatosporales; family Streptomycetaceae; genus Kitasatospora; species Kitasatospora sp. NPDC051702. Next base: position 182,279 of record NZ_JBFAZB010000007.1, on the reverse strand, counting down.
CGCCGGCGGGTGCGGAGGTCTTGCTCGGTGCGATGGTGCTCATGCCGCACTCCTCGCGGTCTCGGCGCCGGCCTCGTCGCCGGCGGTGGTGCCGGTGCCGGCGGTGCGGCCGGTGGTGGAGCCGTGGTACTCCACGGCGTCCCTGGTCAGGTCCATGAAGGCCTCCTCGAGGGAGACCGTGCGGGGCGTCAGTTCGAACAGGGCGATGCCGTGCTCGGCGGCGGTGAGGCCGATCTCGCGGGCCGTGCGGCCGGTGACGAGGAGCTCCTCGGTGCCCGAGCGGCCGGTCACCTCGACGCCGGGCCCGGCCAGGGCCGAGCGCAGCCGGGCCGGGTCGGCGCTGGCGACCTTGACGGCGTCCCCGCCGGCCTGGCGGACCAGCTCCTGCACGGTGGTGTCGGCCAGCAGCCGCCCGCGCCCGACGATGATCAGGTGGTCGGCGACGAGGGCGACCTCGCTCATCAGGTGGGAGGAGACGAAGACGGTGCGGCCCTCGGCGGCGAGGGAGGTGAGGAGGTTGCGGATCCAGAGCACGCCCTCCGGGTCGAGGCCGTTGACCGGCTCGTCCAGCATCACCGTCGCCGGGTCGCCGAGCAGGGCGGAGGCGATGCCGAGCCGCTGGCCCATGCCGAGCGAGAACGCCCCGGCGCGCTTGCGCGCCACCGAGGTGAGGCCGGTCAGCTCGACGACCTCCTCGACCCGGCGGCGGGGGATGCCGTGGGTGTGGGCCTGCGCCATCAGGTGGTTGAACGCCGAGCGCCCGGGGTGGATCGACCGGGCCTCCAGCAGGGCGCCGACCTCCTGCAGCGGCGCGGCGTGCTCGGCGTAGCGGCGGCCGTTGACGCGCACCGAACCGCTGGTCGGCGCGTCCAGTCCGACGATCATCCGCATCGTGGTGGACTTGCCCGCGCCGTTGGGCCCGAGGAAGCCCGTCACCGTGCCCGGCCGGACGGTGAAGTCCAGCCGGTCGACGGCCGTCTTCTCGCCGTACCGCTTCGTCAGCTGGTGCGCCTCGATCATCGCTCACCCCTGTGCTCCGGGGCCGGACCGTCCCGGCCGCCCTCACCGTCCACGCTAGGCGCCGGGGCGGCCCGATCCGTGGTACCCGGGGGCTGATCACCCCCAGGCGGGTAGTACCGCGGTACCACGCATGGTGCGCCCTCCGGGTGGTCGGGCCGGCCCGCGCCGTGCCCCGGCCGGTCGGCGGTACCGAAGTTGTCTGGTCAAGTTCGGCCGGAGTTCGCCCGGGAGCCCTTCCCACGGACGGCCCGGACCGGTAGCTATGTGCAGCCGGTCGCGCACGCCCCGGCACCACCCTCACCCAAGCTACGAGGTATCCCCATGCGACTGCGCCGGAGCGCCCTCGGCGGGCTGCTCGCCACCCTCCCCCTCGTCGGCGCGCTGGTCGTCGCCGCCCCCGTCACCGCCACCGCGGCCGGGAGCAGCGGCAACCTGATCGTCAACGGCGACGCGGAGGCCGGCGGCTACTGCACCAGCGACTGGAGCGCCGCCACCACCGTCCCCGGCTGGACGGTCCAGGCCGGCGGCACCGACGTCATGTGCCACTCGGTGGCCTCCATCGGCCTGCCCACCGACGGCAACACGCCCGGCCGGGCCTTCTTCGGCCCCGGCAACTTCGGGGACGGCGCGATGGCGCAGACCGTCGACGTCTCCTCCGCGGCCGCCGCCGTCGACGGCGGCGGCGTGCACTACAACCTCTCGGGCTGGCTGGGCGGTTGGGCCGCCTACAGCGGCTACGTCGCCGTCAGCCTGCACTTCCACGACGCCGCCGGGCGCCCGCTCGGCGCCGCCGCCACGCTGCCCACGGTCTCCGCGACCGACCGCGGCCTGAGCACCCGGTTCCTCTCCCGCAGCACCACCGGGGCCGTCCCCGCCGGGACGCGCTCGATCCAGGTCGAGGTCCAGTTCCTGTCCAGCTCGAACGAGACCGGCTACCTCGACGACCTCTCGCTCACCCTCGACACCCCGGTCGCCGCACCCGCGCCGCTCACCCCGCCCGCGTCCGCGGTGCCCGGCTACGACCACGTGTTCACCGTCATGATGGAGAACACCGACTACGCCCAGATCATGAACGACCCCGCGGACACGCCGTTCATCCACGGCCTGATGGCCCAGGGCGCCACCCTCACCGACGCCCACGGCGTCTACCACCCCAGCGACGAGAACTACCTCGCCGTCGCCGGCGGCGACACCTACACCAAGGGCGCCACCTACTGGCCCAACATCAACTCCCCGCAGCGCAACCTCGGTGACACCCTGGAGGAGGCCGGCAAGACCTGGAAGGCCTACGAACAGGGCATGGGCACGCCCTGCAACACCACCAAGGCCTACGACAGCTCCTACATGCCGGACGACGCGCCGTTCATCAACTACACCGACATCAGCGGCAACCCGGCCCGCTGCGCGGCGCACCTCTTCGACACCACGCAGCTGACCACCGACCTGCAGTCGGCGGCCACCACGCCGAACTTCTCCTGGATCGCCGCCGACGACTACTACGACGGCGAGGGCTCCGGCAACGGCAGCGCCACCAGCCTCAGGGTGCAGGACGGCTGGCTGAAGCAGACCCTCGCCCCCGTGCTGTCCTCCCCGGCCTGGACCCAGCAGCGCTCCCTGCTCGTCCTCACCTGGGACGAGAGCGAGAGCGAGGGCTACAACCACCTCGCCACCGTCCTCGTCGGCTCGCGGGGCACCGTCCCGGCCGGCACCAGCAGCCCGCTGCACTACGACCACTACGGCATCGGCCGCACCATCGAGGCCGCCCTCGGCCTGCCCGGGCTCACCGGCAACGACACCTACGCCACGCCGCTCAACGCCGCCTTCGCGCCCTCCGGGGCGACCGGGCCGACCCTCACCGGAGACCTGAACGCCGTGGCCAACGGCGGCAACCTCACCCTGCGCTACGCCCTGCCGAACGCCTCCCAGGCCGGCCCGAAGAACTGGGTCGGCGTCTACCCGGCGGGCGTCACCCCGGGCTCGCGCTCCTCGCTGACCTGGTCCTACGCGCCGAACCAGAGCGGTGCCGTCACCCTCTCCACCGGCAAGCTGAGCGGTGCGGGCCGGTACGACGCGTACTACCTGGCCAACGACGGGTACTCGGTGCTGGCGGGGCCCTTCACGGTGACGGTCGGCTGACGCGGGACGGCCGTCGGGGCCGGGGCCACGTGGTGGCACCCGGCCCCGACGGCGGGTTCGGTCGTGCGCTGCTGCGCTCGTGCGGTGCTGGGTTCCGGCGGGCTCGTGGGCGCGTCCGGCCGCGGGCGCAGTTGCGGGTCCAGCCGCGGGTTCAGCTGCGGGCGAGGAGCTCCAGGGTGTCGACGACGCGGTTGGAGAAGCCCCACTCGTTGTCGTACCAGGCGACGACCTTGACGTGGCGTCCGTGCACCCGGGTCAGCGCGGCGTCGAAGATCGAGGACGCCGGCTGGCCGGTGATGTCGGAGGACACCAGCGGCTCGTCCGAGTAGTCCAGGATGCCCTTGAGACGGCCGTCGGCGGCCCCCCGGTAGGCGTCCAGGACCTGCTCCAGCGTCACCTCGCGGGAGACCGTGGTGTTCAGCTCCACCAGGGAGCCGACCGGGACGGGCACCCGGATCGAGTCGCCCGACAGCTTGCCGTCCAGGGTCGGCAGCACCAGGCCGATCGCCTTCGCCGCACCGGTGCTGGTGGGCACGATGTTGACCCCGGCGGCCCGGGCGCGGCGCATGTCGCGGTGCGGGCCGTCCTGGAGGTTCTGCTCCTGGGTGTAGGCGTGGACGGTGGTCATGAAGCCGTGCTCGATGCCGGCCAGGTCGTCCAGCACGGAGGCCAGCGGAGCCAGCGCGTTGGTGGTGCACGACGCGTTGGACACGATCACGTGCTCGGCCGGGTCGTACGCGTCGGTGTTGACGCCGTAGGCCAGCGTGACGTCCGCGCCGTCCGAGGGGGCGCTCACCAGGACGCGCTTGGCACCGGCGGTCAGGTGGGCGCGGGCGGCGTCGGCGGCGGTGAAGCGGCCGGTGGCCTCCAGCACGAGATCCACGCCCAGCTCCGCCCAGGGCAGCGCGGCCGGGTCGCGCTCGGCGAGCACCGCGATGCGGTGGCCGTCCACCACCAGGTCGGTGCCGTCGACGGAGACGGAGCGGCCGAGGCGGCCGAGCGCGCTGTCGAACTTGAGCAGGTGGGCCAGCGCGTCGGGGGCGGTGAGGTCGTTGACGGCAACCACCTCGAGGTCGCTGCCGCGCTCCAGCAGGGCGCGCAGGGTGTTGCGTCCGATGCGGCCGAAACCGTTGATCGCGATGCGGGTCACGGGGGGTTCCCTTCGTTCCGTTCGTGCTGCCACCTCGTCGGTGCACCCCCATCCTCTGCACCGGGCACCGGGCCCGACAGGGGCCGGATCGACACGCTCCGCAAGGATCCCGCCAAGCCGGTGGCGGCCCGCCCGGTCGCGCTGACCTGCGCCGACCCGCAGACGCGCTGACGCCTTGACCCGCCGACCACGCCGTGGCGGTCAGGGCGTCCGGGCGGCGAAGGTGTGCCGGTACTCCGTGGGCGAGGTCCCGAGGATGCGCTGGAAGTGCAGGCGCAGATTGGCCCCCGTCCCCAGCCCGACCCGGTCGGCGACCTGCTCGACCCCGAGGTCGGTGCGCTCCAGCAGCTCGCGCGCCAGGTCCACCCGGGCCCGTAGCACCCACTGCATCGGCGTGTAGCCGGTGTCCTGCACGAACCGCCGGGAGAAGGTCCGCTCCGAGACCCGGGCGATCCGGGCCAGCCCCTCCAGCGTCAGCGGCTCCGACAGGTGCGCCAGCGCCCACTCCCGGGTGCCCGCGAACAGGTCCCCCAGCGGCTCGGGCACGCTGCGCGGCACGTACTGGGCCTGCCCGCCGCTGCGGTACGGGGCCGCCACCAGGCGCCGCGCCGTGTGGTTGGACAGCCCGACGCCGTGGTCGCGCCGCACCAGGTGCAGGCACAGGTCGATCCCGGACGCCGCCCCCGCCGAGGTCAGCACGTCGCCCTCGTCGACGAACAGGACGTTCTCGTCCACCGACACCAGCGGGTGCTGCTCGGCCAGCGCCCTGGTGTAGTGCCAGTGCGTCGTCGCCTTGCGGCCGTCGAGCAGGCCGGTGGCCGCCAGGGCGAACGCCCCCGTCGAGATCGCCGCCAGCCGTGCCCCCCGTTCGTGGGCGGCCACCAGCGCCAGGACGACCTCCTCCGGCGGCCGGGTGCCCGCAGGGTCCCGGTAGCCGGGCACGAACACCGTGTCGGCCCACGCCAGCGCCTCCAGCCCGTCGGCCACGTGGTACGCCAGCCCGTCCCCGCCGGTCACCAGCCCGGGCCGCGCCCCGCACACCCGGACCTCGTAGGGCATGCTCGGCCGGCGGGAGAACACCTGCGCCGGGATGCCGACGTCCAGCGGTTTCGCGCCCTCCAGCACCAGTACGGCCACCCGGTGCCTCGCGTGCCCCATCGGACTCCTCCCGTTCCCGTTCCGTGCCCGGGGTGGCTCGGGTGCCACCCATCGCAAGCATCCTGCCACCGCGGGGCCGGCCGCCACCGCCCGGCCGACCCGCCGCCCGCGGACCGGTCGCACGGACGAACGACTGGCGGGGTGTGCGAATCACCCGCGGCGCGACCACCCGCCCCGGAGGGCCCGGAACGCGGTGTTTGCGGGCCGTGTCGCCACCGGCCGCCGCGGTGTCGTAGGGTGCGGCGCCGCGGGGCCACGCCGGGACGGACGGTGGGCAGCCGAAGGACGGCGAGTGGGCAGGAACGGGGAGAGCACCGACGATGGACGAGCGGACGCAGCAGGACGACAGACCCGACGGCGGGAGCGGTCCCGAGGCCGCCGCGGGCGGGACCTCCGAGGCCCCCGCCGCCACGGGTGGCACGGCCACGGTTCCGGTCGCCGTGAACGACCCGGCCACGGCTCCGGCCCCCGCCGAGAGCGACACCCCGGCCGAGGGCGCGCCGTCGACCGTCCCCACCCCCGCCCCCGTCGAGGACGCCCGCCCCTGGGAGCTCCCGGACTACCTCCACGAGCGCGAGCTCGGCGCCGGGGCCAGCGGACGCGTGGTGCTCGCCCACCACCGGGAGACCGGCACCCCCGTCGCCATCAAGTACCTCCACGACCGGATCGGCACGCCCGCGCTGCGCGCCGAGGCCGAGGTGCTCGCCCAGGTCGACTCCCCGCACGTCACCCGGCTCTACGAGTACGTCGAGGGGGAGCAGGGCTCGGCCATCGTGATGGAGCTGGTCGACGGCATCGCGCTGCGCGACCTGCTGCGTGCCGAGGGCGCCACCACCCCCGAGGCCGCCCTGGTCGTCCTGAAGGGCTCCCTGCTGGGCCTGGCCGCCGCGCACGAGGCCGGCGTGGTGCACCGGGACTACAAGCCCGCCAACGTCCTCGTCGACGCGGCCGGCGTCTCCAAGCTCGTCGACTTCGGCATCGCCGTCCCCAGCGGCGCCGACCGCGACGTCTCCGGCACGCCCGCCTACATGCCGCCCGAGCAGTGGGCGGGCCGGCCCGCCTCCCCGGCCGGGGACGTGTACGCCGCGACCGTCACCTTCTTCGAGTGCCTCACCGGCGCCCGCCCCTACGGCGGCACCACGATCGCCGAACTCGCCGTCCAGCACACCGAGGCGCCGATCCCCGCCGAGCTGGCGCCCGACCCCGTCCGACCGCTCATCCTGGCGGGCCTGGCCAAGGACCCGGAGTCCCGCCCGGACAGCGCGGCCGTGTTCGTCCGCGAGCTGGAGGCGGTCGCCGCGGCCGGCTACGGGGCCGACTGGGAGGAGCGGGGCCGCCTCGACCTGCTGGCACTGCTCGCCCTGCTCGCGGCACTGCTGCCCGCCGGCGGAGCCGCGCCCGGCGGCACCTCGCTCGCCCACACCTCGCTGGGCCCGCAGGCCTCCGCGGGCTCGCAGAGCGGCGCGCTCGGCGCCGACCTCGCCCTCGGGGCGGGGGCGGCCCGGGGCCTGCTGCGCAAGGTCCCGCCGCGCCGGGGCAAGGTCCTCGTCGGGGTCGCGGCCGGAGCCGTCACCCTGGCCACGCTGGCCGGCCTCGCCGTCGCCGGGGCCACCGACGGCGACGCCCGGACGCCCGTCGGCGCGGCCTCCCCGGAGGCGACCACCAGCCTGGGCCCGCAGCAGCCGACGGGTGCCGCCGCCCCGACACCGAGCGGCGACGGCGCCACGGCGAGCCCGACGCCCTCCGCCCCGACGACCGCGCCCACCTCGCCCACGGCCACCCCGAGCGGCCCCGGCGGCAGCCCGGTCGCCGCACCGACGGCCAAGGCGCCCACGGCCCCCGCGGCACCGGCTCCCTCCGGGCCCGGCCTGCCGCCGGCGCCGTCCACCCCCGCCGGGGCTCCCACCCCGCCGCCCGCCGGGCCGGCGCCGACCCCGGCCGCGCCCACCGCGACCACGGCCGCGCCGTCGCCCGTCGTCGTCCCGCCCAGCCCCAGCCCGACCGTCGCCCCCGTGCTGAAGGTCACTTCGGTCAACCTCAACTCCCTGACCTGCAGCGGCCGGTGGAGCCTCACCGCGAACGTCACGGTGACGGCCCAGGGCGGCGGCAGCGGGACGCTGACGCTCAGCTGGTACCACAGCTCGGGCGGCCGCGCCGTCACCGTCGCGACGGACACCGTGACGGTCCAGAACGGCACCGCCACCATCACCCGGGCGCACGACTTCGGCTCGGCCGACACCTTCCCGACCTGGGGCGTGCGCGTCGCGACCAGCCCGGCGGCGGCCAAGGCGGGCACCACCTCCAACGAGACGGCCGCCTTCCTCTGCGACCCGCCCCGCTGACCCGCCCGCCCGTCCCCTCGCCGACTGCCCCATCCCGTTCGTCCTGTTCTGGAGAAGCCATGCCCACGCCCCGCCCCGACTCCGCCCCCGACCCGGGCGCCGAGCAGACCGTCGCCCTCGGTCCGGGCGCCGGCGAGGCCACCGTCCGGCTCTCCCCGGACGCGGAGGCCACCGTGCGCCTCGCGGACAAGGCGCCCGCCGAGGTGCGGTCCGGGGCGGAGGCCGCCAGCGCGACCTTCCTGGACCCCCGCGCCTGGGGTGGCGACGAGGAGGCCGTGGAGACCGTCACCCTCCCCGGGGCCGCGGCCGAGACGGCATCCGAGCCCGAGAGCGCGACCTTCCTCGACCCCCGCTCCTGGGGCGGCGCCGAACGGACGGGGGAGACCGCCACCCTGGCGGAGGCCGACCCGAAGGCGGGGGAGACCGCCACCCTCCCCGACCCCCACGACCCCGCCGACGAGCCCGGCCGCACCGTCGAGGCCGCCACCCCGGCGGAGGAGATCCCCTTCGCTCCAGGTGAGTTGCGCCGCTTCGGCCCCGGCGTCCCGCCGCGCGCCGCCGCGGTGTGGCACGGCCAGACGACCCCGGAGGCCGAGCAGCCGCGGCGCCGCCGGGTGTGGCGCTGGCTGGCCCCGCTGCTCGTCCTCCTCCTGGTGCTCGCGGCCTTCCTCTTCTGGCGGCAGCTGCGCACCCCGGCCCTGGCCGTCACCGGAGTCTCCGTCACCACCGACCCGGCCGGGCCCGGCTGCGGCGGCACCGCGGTGGTCACGGCCTCGGTGGCGACCAATGGCGGCACCGGCACCCTCCGCTACCGCTGGGTGCGCAGCGACGGCACCACCTCGGACGAGATCGCCCAGGACGTCCGATCCGGCGCGCACCACACCGACCTGGTCCTGCGCTGGACCTTCGACGGCCAGGGCTCCCTCCAGGCCACCGCCACCCTGGAGCTCCTCGCCCCGGAGACCCGGACCGCCACGGCGTCCTTCCCCTACCACTGCGCCTGACCGCCCGTAGGCGCCCACCGCACACGTGGACGCACCGAGCCGCCCGGTCCACACGGACCGGGCGGCTCGGGCCGCGCTCCGCCCCTCCCCCGAGAGGGCGGAACGCGTGCCGGACACGGCCAGGAGTCCGGCGACACCTGACCGGTCCGGAGGTCACCCCCCGTTCAGGAGGTGACGGCTGAGGGGCCGCCGGTGAACCCGGCCCGGTCCGTTCGCCGTGTCAGTGGGCGGCGATGGCGCCGCCGGGGATTTCGGCCCAGGCGTTGCTCCAGCGGCCGGCGGTGTAGTCGGCGTCCATGGTGTAGACG